>NZ_CAXAOQ010000016.1:0-134430 GCF_963970575.1 Pseudomonas sp. EA_65y_Pfl2_P74 | reverse complement strand
CGACTTGGTCGACAACCGACAATTTAAAAGTCAGCGTGTAATCGCGTTGACTACGTTTTGCGCCCGTATCCATTGCCCCCTCCTGATAAGAAGCCAGAAGGTGTAAACCTTATTCAGGACGAGACAACCAAAAGCAAAAAGCCCTGCATCTGCAGGGCTTTTTGCTTTACGCGGCGTTCTTCGCCTTGATCTTCTTCAGCTCTTCATCACGCAACTCGCGGCGCAGGATCTTGCCGACGTTGGTGGTTGGCAGCGTATCGCGGAACTCCACTGAACGCGGCACCTTGTAGCCGGTGACGTTGGCGCGCATGTGCTCCATTACCTGCTCTTTGGTCAGTGTTACGCCTGGCTTGGCAACGATGAAGATCTTGATCGCCTCGCCCGATTTCTCGTCCGGCACGCCGATAGCCGCGCACTGCAGCACGCCCGGCAGAGTCGCCAGCACGTCTTCCAACTCGTTCGGGTAGACGTTGAAACCGGAGACCAGAATCATGTCTTTCTTGCGATCGACAATGCGCATGTAGCCATCCGGCTGGATCAGCGCGATATCACCGGTCTTCAACCAGCCGTCGCTGTCGAGCATTTCATCGGTGGCGTCCTGGCGCTGCCAGTAGCCTTTCATCACCTGCGGGCCCTTGATGCACAGTTCGCCGATTTCACCCAGTGGCTGCTCGACACCGGCATCGTCGATGACTTTACACAGCGTCGATGGCACCGGAATACCGATGGTGCCGATCTGAATGTTCTGGATCGGGTTGACCGTCGCCACCGGGCTGGTTTCGGTCATGCCGTAACCTTCGCAGATGGCGCAGCCGGTCACGGCTTTCCAGCGCTCGGCGGCGGCCAGTTGCAGGGCCATGCCGCCGGACAGGGTGACTTTCAGCGCGGAGAAATCCAGCTTGCGGAAGCCTTCGTTGTTGCACAGCGCCACGAACAGCGTGTTAAGGCCAACGAAACCACTGAACTTCCACTTCGACAGTTCCTTGACCATTGCCGGCAGGTCACGCGGGTTGCTGATCAGGATGTTGTGGTTGCCGATCAGCATCATCGCCATGCAATGAAAGGTGAACGCGTAGATGTGGTACAGCGGCAGCGGCGTGATCAGGATTTCGCAACCTTCATTAAGATTGGAGCCCATCAGCGCTTTGCATTGCAGCATGTTGGCCACGAGGTTGCGATGAGTCAGCATCGCGCCTTTGGCAACGCCGGTGGTGCCGCCGGTGTATTGCAGCACCGCAACATCACCGCTGTCCGGGTTGGCTTCAGCCACTGGCTGGCCCTGCCCCTTGCTCAGCACGTCGTTGAACTTGACGGCTTTAGGCAGGTGATAAGCCGGAACCATCTTCTTCACGTACTTGATGACGCTGTTGATCAGCAGGCGCTTGAGCGGTGGCAACAGATCGGCGACTTCAGTGACGATGACGTGTTTGACGCCGGTTTTCGGCACCACGGCTTCAGCCAGGTGCGCCATGTTCGCCAGGCACACCAGCGCTTTGGCACCGGAGTCGTTGAACTGGTGTTCCATTTCCCGCGCGGTGTACAGCGGGTTGGTGTTGACCACAATCAGCCCGGCGCGGATGGCACCGAAGACAGCCACCGGGTACTGCAGAACGTTGGGCAGTTGCACGGCGATTCGATCACCGGGCTGCAAATCGGTATGCTGTTGCAGATACGCGGCAAACGCACCGGACAATTCGTACAACTCACCGTAGGTGATTGTCTTGCCCAGGTTGCTGAAAGCCGGTTTGTTGGCGAAGCGTTGGCAGGATTGCTTCAACACTGCCTGAATGTTCGGATACTCGTCTGGATTGATGTCGGCAGCAATTCCAGCCGGGTATTTATCCTTCCAAAAGTCTTCGATCATGGAAGCCCACTCCTCAGCAACGCGAATTCTTCACCGCATTTGATGCGATTATTATTGGTGTGTGTTTTGTATTGGTGAATCTGGCTTCTGGATAGGCCGAGACGTCACAAAGCGCGCCGAGAGTAGCAGCTTTGCCGAGGGTCGACTAGAGCCAAAAGCGGCCCCTACAGTCACATTGATGACTCAAGACTCTCTAGCAGTCATTTTAGAGCAAAAATCCTATAACACCCTGAAAGCCCCGTAATTCGGGGGTATTCCTCCAAAAAGCATCGCGGGCAAGCCTGCATCCACAAGATCTGCATAGATACCTGTGGGTGCGTGGCTTGCCCGCGATCCGCGCAAAGCGCGGCTATTTATCGATCAGGCGATATCGCGCAACTCACGTCGCAGAATTTTCCCTACAGGCGTCATCGGCAACGACTCACGCAAGACAATGTGTTTCGGCACTTTGTAGGCGGTGAAATTCTCTTTGCAGTAAGCCTTGAGCTCTTCAAGACTTACACCGCTTTCGCGCGCCACCACAAACAGCTTAACCGCCTCGCCCGAACGCTCGTCCGGTACACCGATCACCGCGCAGTTGGCGACTTTCGGATGGGCCATGACCACATCTTCGATCTCGTTCGGGTAAACGTTGAAACCGGAGACGATGATCATGTCCTTCTTGCGATCGACGATGCGCACAAAGCCGTCCGGGTCGATCACGGCGATGTCGCCAGACTTGAACCAGCCCTCGGCATCCAGCACTTCAGCGGTGGCTTCAGGTTTGTGCCAGTAGCCTTTCATGATTTGCGGGCCTTTGATGCACAACTCGCCACGCTCGCCCATCGGCTGTTCGACGCCGTCATCGTTGATGACTTTCAACAGCGTACCCGGCACCGGCAGGCCAACCGTACCCAGACGCGACTGGTCGCCGTAGGGGTTGGTACAGGCCACCGGCGAGGTTTCGGTCAGGCCGTAACCTTCGGTGATGCGGCAACCGGTGAGCTGCTCCCAGCGTTCGGCCGTGGCTTTGACCAGCGCGGTGCCGCCGGAGTTGGTCAGTTTAAGGCTGGAGAAATCCAGCGTCTTGAAATCCGGGTGTTCCATCAGCGCAACGAACAATGTGTTCAAACCCAGCAGCGCCGAGAAACGCCAGTTTTTCAGTTCCTTGATAAACCCGGCAATGTCGCGCGGGTTGGTGATCAGCACGTTGTGATTGCCGGACACCATCATGCACATGCAATTCGCGGTGAAAGCATAGATGTGATAAAGCGGCAGCGGCGCGACCATCACTTCCTGGCCCTCGCGCAGCAGTGGCTGCCCGTCAGGGCCCAGTTGCGCGAGACAGGCCCGCACCTGCTGCATGTTCGCCACCAGATTGCCGTGGGTCAGCATTGCACCCTTGGCCAGCCCCGTGGTGCCGCCGGTGTATTGCAGCACGGCGATGTCGTCGAGGCTGGCCTTCAGGGGTTTGATGCCCAGCCCACGCCCCATGCGCAATGCGCTTTTGAAGGAGATCGCCTGGGGCAGCGAATACGCCGGCACCATTTTCTTCACTTTGCTGACCACGGTGTTGACCAGCCAGCCTTTGGCTGTGGGCATCAGGTCGCCCATCTTCGCTTCGATCAGGTATTGAATGTCGGTGTCGGCCAGCACTTCCTGAACTTTCTGGCCGAACATGTTCAGGTACACCAGCGCTCGAGCGCCGGAATCCTTGAACTGATGGCGCATCTCCCGCGCGGTGTACAGCGGGTTGGTGTTGACCACGATCAGCCCGGCGCGCAAGGCGCCGAACACGGCAATCGGGTAATGCAGGACATTGGGCATCTGCACCGCGATGCGGTCCCCGGGCGCAAGATCGGTATGCGCTTGCAGGTACCCTGCGAAGGCAGCGCTCTGGCGCTCAAGTTCTGCGTAGGTCAAGGTCACGCCCATGTTGCTGAAGGCCGGGCGATCGGCGAACTTCTTGCAGGAACGCTCAAACACCTCGATCACCGACTTGAATTCACCCATGTCGATGTCCAGCGGTACGCCGGCCGGGCGTTTGTCATTCCAGAAATCAGGTTGCATTGTTCTTGTCCTCTTTACCTGAGCTGATCCGGGGCCGCGTTTCTGTCATTTCTCGTTCATCCCTTGAAAGCAGAAAGCAAAAAGCGGAGCTTCACGGACACTAGCAGTTATGGCCAATCAGGCAAATACGGGCAAAGCCGTCATTGATCGTATGAATCTTCCTGCCGTCGTGTGGGCTGATCAGACGAAGAACAACGAATGCGCTATACACTGTTTCGACTCTGAGCAAAGGAATCGCCATGATCCACGACACTTTATGGCTGGACGCGAGTGACCGCCGCCGCCTCTTCGTCAATCTGTGGTTGCCCAAGACTCCGCTGAAAGCGTTGATCCTGCTGGCCCATGGCATGGCCGAGCACAGCGGGCGCTACCAACGGCTGGCTGAAAGGTTCTGCGCCCAGGGCTACGGCGTGTACGCCCCGGACCTGCGTGGACATGGCAAAACCGCCGAAAACGGCACCCTGGGGCATTTCGCAGAGAGCGATGGCTGGTGCAAAGTCGTCGGTGATCTGGCCAGCCTCAATCAGTACATCGGCCAGCAACATCCCGGCGTACCGATCATTCTGCTCGGGCACAGCATGGGCAGCTACCTGGCCCAAGGTTACCTGCTGCACCACAGCGCCAGCCTGCACGGGGCGATTCTCAGCGGTTCGAACTTTCAACCGGTAGCGCTGTACGGCGCCGCGCGGCAGATCGCCCGCCTGGAAAAACTGCGTCAGGGCGCCAAGGGTCGCAGTGCGCTGATCGAGTGGTTGTCGTTCGGCTCGTTCAACAAAAAATTCAAACCGGTGCGCACACCGTTCGACTGGCTCAGCCGCGATCCGGCCGAAGTCGACAAGTACGCTGCCGACCCGCTGTGCGGCTTTCGCTGCACCAATCAGCTGTGGATCGACTTGCTCGGCGGCTTGCAGCAAATCAGCAAAGCGTCCACTCTCGCCCAGATCGACCCGGGCCTGCCGCTGCTGGTGATCGGCGGCGAATGTGATCCGGTCAGTGAAGGCAAGCGTCTGACAGATCTGGCCAATGCCTTGCGCACGGCCGGCAGCCACAACCTGCAACTGAAGATCTATCCGCAGGCGCGGCACGAATTGTTCAACGAAACCAATCGCGACGAAGTGATCGCCGATGTGCTGACCTGGATCAATCAGGCCCTGAGCCATCCGCGCCCTCATCGCAGCGAATAATTTTTTGTGGATTCATTTAATCCGTCACAGGAACCCAGACCGATGACCCAGGTTACCAACACCCCTTACGAAGCCCTCGAAGTCGGCCAGACTGCCAGCTACAGCAAGACTGTCGAAGAGCGCGACATTCAGTTGTTCGCCGCCATGTCCGGCGACCACAACCCGGTACACCTGGACGCCGAATTTGCCGCCGCCAGCATGTTCAAGGAACGCATCGCCCACGGCATGTTCAGCGGTGCGCTGATCAGTGCAGCCGTTGCCTGCGAATTGCCTGGGCCGGGGACTATTTATATCGGTCAGCAGATGAGTTTTCAGAAGCCGGTAAAGATTGGCGACACACTGACCGTGCGCCTGGAAATCCTTGAGAAGCTGCCGAAGTTTCGCGTGCGGATCGCCACTCGCGTGTTCAACCAGCGTGATGAGTTAGTCGTCGATGGCGAAGCTGAGATTCTGGCGCCGCGCAAACAACAGACCGTAACCCTGCCAACCTTGCCGGCGATCAGCATCGGCTGATTGGCTGCACAACACAAAGTGGGAGCGGGCTGGCTCGCGAAGAGGTCGTGTCAGCAACATCATCGTTGCATGACACACCGCATTCGAGAGCAAGCCCGCTCCCACCGTTTTTTTCAGCGTGGCTTACGAACGAGCGCGAGCCTGGTTACGCAGGGCTTTCACCTGGTCGTGGTTGCGTTGCGCACCATGGAACTGGCGTTCAACCAGGTCGCGAATACCGACCAGATTGTGCTTGTTGATTTTCTCCATGGCTTCACGATAAGCCTTCAGCGCATGGTCTTCACCGCGCTCGGCTTCGTTAAGCACAGCTTCTTCGTCCTTGCCGGTAAACATCGCTTTGACGTCAACCCAACGGCGATGCAGGTCACCGCTGACGCTGGTGGACGTTTCCGGATCACCGCCCAGTTTGCGCACTTCAGCTTGCAGTTCCGCAGCGGCGGTAGCGCAATCGGCAGAGCGGGTGGTGAACAGCGTTTTGAGTTCAGGATGCTTGATGTCTTCAGCGCAAGTCTTGAACCCTTCCTGACCGTCTTTGCTGGTTTCAATCAGGTCATTGAGTACAGAGATGGCTTCTTTATTCATGTCAGTCATTTTTTCAATTCCTTGCGGTTGGTTGAAGATGCAAGGGATATTGCAGTGTGCGTGCCAGTTTCTATAAATAAAAAAATCTTTATATATCAATGCTTTAAATGTAAATGAACTATCTGTATCAAGGATATTTGCATGATCTGTCATTTGGCCTGCATGCAGAATGCCTGTATTTTCCACTCTGATTTGAAGCCAGACGATCTCACTGATGAATCCCGAAAAACTCGAACTGTTGATCACCCGCGAAATGCCCTTTGGCAAATACAAGGGCCGGATCATTGCCGACCTGCCGGGGCCTTATCTCAACTGGTTCGCCCGCGAAGGCTTCCCCCACGGTGAACTCGGTGGCTTGCTGGCCTTGATGCAGGAAATCGACCACAACGGCCTCTCTGACTTGCTCGAACCGCTACGCGCAAAACACGGCAAACCTGCCCCGCGCCACTGACGCGCCCTCCTCTACAGAGCTTGCCAACCATGCCCGACAACACCCGCCGCGCCCGTGACGAAGCCTTCTGGCAGACGTTCGCCGATCGTTATGACGCTCAACCCGGCCCCGTGAACCTGGAAAACGGTTACTTCGGGCGCATGTCGCGCACGGTGATCGAGGAGTACCAGCGCAACATCGAGCGGATCAACAACAGCAACTCGGTGTATGTGCGCCAACGCTTCGAACAGCACGACAACCTCGACATTCGCGCGCAACTGGCCGAGTTGATGGGCGTACGCGCGCAAAGCGTTGCCTTCACACGAAACGCCACCGAAGGCCTGCAATCGCTGATCCGCAACTACAACCGCCTGCAACCGGGCGATCAAGTGCTGATCTGTGACCTGGAATACGACACGGTAAAAGGCGCCATGCGTTGGCTGGCAAAACATCGCGGTGTAGAGGTGATCGAGATTGCCCACGCGCACCCGGCGAGTTTCGACAGTTTGCTGCAGGCCTACCGTGAGGTGTTCATCCGCCACCCGAAACTCAAGCTGATGGCGTTGACGCATGTCACCCATCGCACCGGCCTGGTGATGCCGGTGCAGGCTATTGCCGCGCTGGCCAAGGAGCACGGCGTCGACATCATCCTCGACGGAGCCCATGCCCTGGGCCAGATCGAGTTCGATCTGGGAGCAATGGGCATCGCATTCGCCGGCTACAACCTGCACAAATGGATCGGCGCGCCCCTGACCCTTGGCTTTCTCTATATCGCCCCGCAGCGCCTGGCCGACATCGATCCGGACATGGGCGAGATGCACTATTCGGTCAACGATATCCGCAGCCGCACTTCCTACAGCACGCCCAATATTCCAGCGCTGATGAGCCTCCCGTTGGTATTCGAGGAGCACCGTTCGCTCGGCGGCGCACCGGCCAAAGGTGCACGCCTCAATTACCTGCGCAATCTTTGGGTCAGCGCGGTGCGGCACTTGCCGGGCATTGAAGTCATGACCCCGGACGATCCACGGCTGTTTTGCGGGATCACTTCTATGCGTTTCACCCGCCACGACGATCAACAGGCGATGGCTGAGCGACTGCTCAACGACTACAACCTGTTTACCGTTGTGCGCACTGGCGCAGCCTGTGGACCGTGCATTCGCATCACGCCGGGGCTGACCACCACGTCTGCCGACATGCAGTTGTTGACCCGTGCGCTCAACGAGCTGCGTTAACGCGGCTATACGGTGTACTTGTCGAAGTCCTCGGGCCTGATCTGCGTCGACACCGCAAAGGTGTCGATGCCGAGGGTGAGGTGGCCGAAATAGCCGTCCTCGTGGGAGTCGCGACCGATCGGCCAGACAGCGAGGGTCGAGGCTTCGCCGCCCATACCGGCGTAAATACTGTCCTGGCCGTTGTCCAGCGGCAACGATGCCCGCCCCCGATAGGCTTTGGCATTGAGCACCGAGCGTGAAACGACCTCGGGAAAGTACAACTGCCCCACCCACGCCACACAACGCTCATCAAGGTATTCACTGCCGGCAACCATACGCACCGCGACATGAATGTGCAGCGTGCGACCGGCATAGAATCCCGGATAGATCGTCGTGAAACGTACCCTGCCCTTTTGATCGCAAAACTGGCTGCCACGCAGGTAGGTGTGGTCGTCGGTGCGCGGGATCGAGCCGATATCTTCAACCTCGACTTCGAGATCGGGATTGATCCGGCTCCAGCCCGAATAGGCCCCTCGCGCATTGCAATGCCAGATGTCCACGAGGGCGCCACTGACCGGCTCACCGGTCATTGCATCGACAATGGTCAGGCGCAGGATCAACGGCAGGCCTTCAGCACCTTCGCTGATGTTGCGACGCAACAGTTTGGGATTGCGAAAATACGGCCCGGCGATTTGCTCGGGGGCCAGTTGATATACAGGTTGCGGTGATGGGGATGCGGGATCTCGATCCATGACAGGTGCTCTCTTCCATAAGAAGAGCGCAGATTAGCGTCGTGCGCAAAACTCGGTGCGGTAACTATGTATCGAGCAATGTATCTGCGACTTTTTCAGGGCAAAAAAAAACGGTGCACCGACCAAGCGCACCGTAAAGCCGTAGAACACACAACGAAGTGTCAGGTAAAGCTGTCAATCCACAAGCATCAGTCCAGCAGCGCCAATGCCTCGGCGGTGCATTCCTGAATGCGTGCCCAGTCGCCGTTCTTGATCCACTCCGGATCCAGCATCCAGCTACCGCCTACACACATGACGTTTTTCAGCGCCATGTAGCTCTTGATGTTGGCAGGGCCCACGCCGCCGGTCGGGCAGAATTTCACTTCACCGAACGGGCCGCCAAGGGCCTTGATTGCCGCCACGCCACCGCTCACTTCAGCCGGGAACAGCTTGAAGCGGCGATAGCCCAAACCGTAGCCTTCCATGATGCCGGAGGCGTTGCTGATGCCCGGCAACAGCGGAATCGGGCTGTCGACGCTGGCTTCCAGCAGGTCGCGGGTGATGCCTGGGGTGACGATGAATTGCGAACCCGCCGCTTCGGCCGCCGCAAGCATGTTGCGATCAAGCACGGTGCCGGCACCGGTCATCAGTTCCGGACGCTGTTCGCGCAGGATCTGGATGGCCTTGAGACCGAACTGCGAACGCAGGGTCACTTCCAGCGCGGTGAGGCCACCTGCGGCCAGGGCGTCGGCCAGTGGCAGCACGTCCTGTTCACGAGCGATGGTGATCACCGGCAGGATCCGCGCCTTGGCGCAGAGGCTGTCGATCAGGGCAACTTTGTCCGCCATGGAAACGGTCGGGGATGGGTTTTTCATAGCGGCTGTTCCTTGGCTCATGGGCACCAGTAAATCTCTAACGTGGGTTGCAGAAACGCGCGAACCGGCATGGCAGCGACATCGTCGGATGCCAGCGCGGCATTCAGGGTGGTCAGTTTCGATTGACCGGAAATCGACAGAATCTTGTGCTTCGCCGACGCCAGCAGCGCACGGCTCATGCTCAGACGCTGATGCGGCACGGTGGGCGCCAGCATCGGCCAGCAACGGCGGGTGCCGTCGACCTGCAACGCCTCAGTGAGGTTCGGGCTATCGGGAAACAGCGACGCGGTATGACCGTCGTCGCCCATGCCCAGCACCAACACGTCAATCGCCGGCAATTCGGCGAGCAGACGGTCAGCCTGCTCGGCGGCTTGTTCGACATTCGCCGCAGCGCTGTAAAGGCTCAGAAATTGCGCCTTGGCGGCGGGGCCTTTGAGCAGGTACTGCTTGAGCAGACCGGCATTGCTGTCGGCGTGTTCGACCGGCACCCAGCGTTCGTCGGCGAGGGTCACGACGACCTTCGACCAGTCCAGTGCCTGCTTGGCCAGGTGCTGGAAAAACGCCACCGGGCTACGACCGCCGGACACCACCAGCACAGCGTTGCCGCGTGCAGCAATAGCATCGGTCAGTTGCTTGGCAACGTTAAGCGCCAAGCCTTCGGCCAGCGTCGCCGGGCTCTTGAATTCATGGGCGTTCACGCCCTCGGGCAGTTTCACATCAGATATCGCCATACCACGACCTCCCGTCCCGCGTGATCAATGCAATGGAACTCATCGGCCCCCACGACCCGGCCGCGTACGGCTTGGGCGCGTCACCGGATTTTTTCCATCCGGCGATCAACTGGTCACACCACTTCCACGCGGCTTCGATTTCATCTTTACGGACAAACAGGTTCTGATTGCCGTTCATCACTTCCAGCAACAACCGCTCGTAGGCATCGGGGATCCGCGCGCTACGCCAGGTGTCGGAGAAATTCAGTTGCAGCGGGCCGCTGCGCAGTTGCATGCCTTTGTCCAGGCCCTGCTCTTTGGTCATCACGCGCAAGGAAATGCCTTCGTCCGGTTGCAGGCGGATGATCAGTTTGTTGCTGATCTGCAAGCGCTGCTCGGGGGCGAAGATGTAGTGCGAGGGTTCCTTGAAGTGGATGACGATCTGCGACAGCTTTTGCGGCATGCGCTTGCCGGTTCGCAGGTAGAACGGCACGCCGGCCCAGCGCCAGTTGCGGATGTCGGCACGCAGGGCGACGAAGGTTTCGGTGTCGCTCTGGGTATTGGAATTCGGCTCTTCGAGGTAGCCCGGTACGGACTTGCCTTCACTGTGACCGGCGATGTACTGGCCGCGCACCACTTGAGTGGTCAGGCCTTCCGGGCTGATCGGCGCGAGCGCCTTGAGCACTTTTACTTTTTCGTCACGGATGCTGTCGGCGGACAGATCGGCCGGTGGATCCATGGCGATCAGGCAGAGCAGTTGCAACAGGTGATTCTGGATCATGTCGCGCAGCTGACCGGCCTTGTCGAAGTAACCCCAACGGCCTTCGATGCCGACCTTCTCGGCCACCGTGATTTCCACATGGGAAATGTAGTTCTGGTTCCACTGGGTTTCGAACAGGCTGTTGGCAAAACGCAAGGCGATCAGGTTTTGAACGGTCTCTTTGCCCAGGTAGTGGTCGATACGATAAGTGCGGTTCTCCGGGAAGAACTGCGCCACGGCATCGTTCACTTTGCGCGAGGATTCGAGATCGGAGCCAATCGGCTTTTCCAGTACCACGCGGGTGTTTTGCGCCAGACCGACGTTCGCCAGGTTCTCGCAGATAGCGCCGTACACCGCCGCCGGCGTGGCGAAATAGGCAATCATGCGCTGCGAACTGCCCGCCAGCTCGGCCAGCGCTACATAATCTTCAGCCTTGAGAAAGTCGACGTGCAGGTAGGTCAGGCGCGCCAGAAAGCGCTCGGCGACGGCCTCGTCCAACTCCTTGCCGACGTAGCGGCGCAGTTCATCGGCGATGAACGCCATGTGCTGCTGCTCGGAGCCGGCTTCACGGGCCAGCGCGATAATGCGCGTGTCCTCGTGCAACAGGTCGGCGCCATCGAGGTGATAAAGGGCAGGAAACAGCTTGCGCAGGGCCAGATCGCCAAGAGCGCCGAACAAGGCAAAGGTGCACGGTTCAACCGTAATCGAAGGCATGATGTTTGTTCTTTTATCAAGTTAAGCTACAAATACCTTTTTTCAAGGCATCACTCAAGGGAAAATGTAGTAATAACCACAACATTTTCACAGAATACAGATTCCGAGTGGTGGTCGGTCGGAGCCATCAGTAGGATAGGCCACCGTTACGGGCCATATCAAAGGCCCAATTTGCATAGCCCGGCGCACCTTTGCGCAGGTGAATTAGGAATTCCATATGGACCGCGTGCGAAATTTACTGGAACAGATCCAGAGTCGCCTTGAAGACCTGAACAAGGCCGAACGCAAAGTCGCCGAGGTGATCCTGCTCAACCCGCAGCAGGCCACCCGCTTCAGCATCGCCGCCCTCGCCCAGGCCGCGTCGGTGAGCGAGCCGACGGTCAACCGTTTCTGCCGTTCGTTCGGCGTCAGCGGCTACCCCGAACTCAAGCTGCAACTGGCCCAGAGCCTGGCCAGCGGCGCGGCCTATGTCAGCCGTGCGGTGGAAGCCGATGACAATCCCGAAGCCTATACGCAGAAGATTTTCGGCAGTGCCATTGCGTCACTGGACAGCGCTTGCCAGGCGCTGGACCCGAACCTGATCAGCCGCGCCGTCGACCTGTTGATTCAGGCGCGGCAAATCCACTTCTTCGGCCTCGGTGCGTCAGCGCCAGTGGCGCTGGATGCGCAGCACAAGTTCTTTCGGTTCAACCTGGCGGTGACGGCGCATGCCGATGTGCTGATGCAGCGGATGATCGCTTCGGTGGCTCACACCGGCGAACTGTTCGTGATCATTTCCTACACCGGCCGCACCCGTGAACTGGTGGAAGTGGCGCGCATTGCCCGGGAGAACGGCGCCTCGGTGCTGGGTCTGACCGCCGAGAACTCGCCGCTGGCCAAGGCCAGTACGCTGAGCCTGAACATTCCGCTGCCGGAAGACACCGACATCTACATGCCGATGACCTCGCGGATCATTCAGTTGACCGTGCTGGATGTGCTGGCGACCGGTATGACCTTGCGTCGCGGGGTCGATTTCCAGCCGCATCTGCGCAAGATCAAAGAGAGCTTGAATGCGAGCCGGTATCCGGTGGGTGACGAGTTCAACTGATCCAAAATCTCGGCTGATTGATCCGGCCTCTTCGCGAGCAAGCCCGCTCCCACAGGGGATCTGTTTTGAACACAAATCCTGTGTTCATTGAAGGTCCAATGTGGGAGCGGGTTTGCTCGCGAAACCGTCAGGCGACTCACCACAAATTCAGGCCGCAGCCCACGCCTGCAAACTCAAATGCGCCTTAACCCCCGGCGCCAGATGCAGGCTGTCCGTCCCGCCCGTCGCCGCTTCAACACAAACAAACTCCGAGATCTCATCCCAACTCACGCCCAACAGCGGCCGTGAGCCTGGATGCCAGACCACCGTGTCCGCCGTGTCACCGGTGTCAATGCACAACTCGCGCTGCCAGGCGTGATCCTTGAGCTGTAACTCGCCGTCGTGCTGGAACACCCGCTGGCAGCCACCCTCGACCCGCAACTCGCCTTCCTGCTGGCAAACCTGACGGTTCAACTGGTCATAACCCTGCGCGCCTTCGAGGCCGGACAGCGCTATCTCACCGACATCACCAATACGCCAGTAAGCGTGCAACGCCTGGCTCAACTGACACGGCATGTCGTCCTGATGCTCGGTACTCAGACGCAACTCCATGCGCTCGCCCAAGTGCGCGTGCAGATCGACCTGCCAATCGCACAGTTGCAATTGCCAGTGCAGGCGCACGCCATCCTCGGCGCTGCTGCTGTCGAGCAATTTCCAGTCGAGCAGCCGCGCCCAGCCATGGGACGGCCACGCGTTTTCGCTCGGATGGCGGCCGTACCACGGCCAGCACACCGGCACCCCACCGCGAATGGCACCGACATGCGGCCATTTCGCCGCACACCACAACCACGGCTTTTGCCCGCGTGGCTGAAAATGCAGCAACTGCGCGCCCTGACGACTGAACACCGCCTGACACAGCGGATGATCGATCACCAACACGTCGCGCATCTGATAGCGCTCCCAGGCGAACACCGGCTGTTCGCGCAAGGATCTGAAAAAGCGTTGCAGCGGATGCTCATGCATTGGCCACGATCCTGAACTCGTCTTTCATAGGGGTGCGCCTGCCCCCAAAAAAAAGCGGACAGCCTTGGCTGTCCGCAAATATGCGCACATAGAGAGGAGCTTATCGCAGACGCGTTAGAACACCGACTGAATTTTCAGACCGGCGACCAAAGCGTTGTCCACTGCGTCCACTCCACCTGGATGAGTGATGTATTGCAGGTTAGGACGTACGGTCAGCCAGTTAGTGACGTGGAAGCCGTAGTTGATCTCGTAGTTGTATTCGGTTTCACGAATCGGCGAGAACACCGGGTTGTCGTAATCCGAAACACCGTTGGATGCATTGAGCAGTTCGGCGTTTTTCTTCACGTCATCGTTGACGTGAATACGCGCCGCGCCAATACCGATGTCATCTTTTGGACGCGCGTCGAACGGGCCTTTGTAGACAAACATCACCGACTGATAGTTGTCGATGAAGTTGGTGTCCTTGTCGTGGAACGTGGCGTTGGCGGCGATGTTCAGACCGCGGGTCGCGTCACCGTTGTGGCTGGTGAGTTGCTGTTGCGCCACGAACCAGTAGCCGTGCTTGCTGCTGTGGGTGCGGTAGGCGTTACCGGTGGTTGCAGCGTCGTTGCCGTTGATGTCTTCGCGGACATCGCTGGCATCAGCGGTGCTCTTGTAGTAACCGACGCGGTATTCGCCCGGCAGGCTGTTGACCTTCGGCGACCAGACCAGCTCGACCGGCAACACCGTACCTTTGGTGCCGCTGCCGCTGAGCTTGAAGCCGTTGCCGTGTTCCAGTTGCGACGGGTTCTGGTTGTACGCACCGATCTGCGCGTAGAGCTCGTCGTTGATGTTGTACTTCACGCGGATCGCGGCCTGGCTGACGGGCCAGTTGTACCAGATGTTGGTCGCCCAGTTACCCACCTGGGAGCCGCAGAACGCCAGGTTCTGGAACTCGCACGGGAAGGTGTTGAAGTCTTCGCCTTCACCGAAGTAACCGGCCTTGACGTCGAGCTTGTTGTCGAAGAACTGGTGCTGAATCCACAGCTGGGTCAGACGCACCATGTGGCCACGGCCGTAAACTTCTTGAGACGAGCTCAAGGTGCCGGCACGCGGGTCGCCCACGCGGTCGTTGGAGATGTTTTGACCGTTACGGTTGGTCAGTTGAATCTTGGCCTGAGTGTTGTCCCAGCCCCACAGTTTTTGCAGATCCAGTGCCACGCCCAAACCGAACTGGTCGCTGTAGCGGCCGGTCTTGTCGTCGTTGTAGCCACCGTGCAGGTTGCCACCGACTTCCCCAACGTAATCGGCCTTGATGTCGATACCCTGCTCGATCAGCTTGGTCCGCTCACCACCCCAGTCGCCCGTCATCCATTTGGAATCGGAGCTGAACGCATCGGCGGCCATGGCATTGCCGGCCAGCACCAAGGCTGCCGCTGCTGACACTTGGCAGATCAACCGGGCATTGACGTGTTTCTTTTTCATCCCTACATCCTCGTCTTTATTGTTATTAACTGTTTTTATCTAACGCGGTTTACATAAAGTGCGATGGATTACAGGCAATCCACCGCGTGCTCCCACATTTTGTTCTTCAGCGGCCTTTGAACTGGGCCACGTTGGCAGACCGCGCTTCGGACTGCGCCTGACCGGCAACACCCAACCGCTCGCCAGTCTTGGCATCGAACAGCAGCACTTTCGACGGATCGAATTGCAGCGTCAGGTTCTCGCCCACCTGCGGCGCCACGTCCGGTGCCAGACGGCAGCAGACCTTGGTGTCGTTGAGGTTGACGAATACCAGCGTGTCGGGACCGGTCGGCTCGGTCACCTGCACTTCGGCGCGAATGCTCGGCAGGCCATTGCCCTCGTCGCTGGCCAGAACAATCTGCTCCGGGCGCAGGCCGAGGATCACTTCGCGATCTTCAAGACCGGCGTCCTGCATGCCCATCGGCAACTCGCAACGCGCCTGGCCACTGTCGAGCAGTGCCAGCAGACGACCGTCCTTGCGCTGCAAACGCAGCGGGATGAAGTTCATCGGCGGCGAACCGATGAAGCTCGCCACGAACAGGTTGGCCGGGGCGTTGTAGATCTCTTTTGGCGTACCGAACTGCTGGATGATGCCGTCCTTCATCACCGCCACTTTGTCGCCCAGCGTCATCGCTTCGATCTGATCGTGGGTCACGTAAACCGTGGTGGTTTTCAGGCGCTGATGCATCAGTTTCATTTCGGTGCGCATCTCGACGCGCAGCTTGGCGTCGAGGTTGGACAGCGGTTCGTCGAACAGATAGATCTTCGGCCGACGCGCCAGTGCACGGCCCATCGCCACACGCTGTTGCTGACCACCGGAAAGCTGACCGGGCTTGCGGTTGAGCAAGTGTTCGATCTGCAACAGCTTGGCCACGCGAGCGACTTCTTCATCGATCGCCGACTGCGCCATCTTGCGGATCTTCAGACCGAACTCGATGTTCTCGCGCACGCTCATGGTCGGGTACAACGCGTAGGACTGGAACACCATGGCAATGTCGCGATCCTTTGGGCTCATGCCGCTGACGTCCTGGTCGCCAATCATGATCGCGCCGCCGGTGATGGTTTCCAGCCCGGCGATGCAGTTCATCAGGGTCGACTTGCCGCAGCCCGACGGGCCGACCAGGATCAGGAACTCACCGTCCTTGATCGACAGTTCGATGTTCTTCAAGGTGTCCGGCAGGCCGGCACCATAGGTCTTGTTTACGTTACGAAGTTCGAGCGTAGCCATGATTACCCCTTGACTGCGCCGGCCGTCAGCCCGCGCACGAAATACTTGCCTGCGACCACATAGACCAGCAGGGTCGGCAGGCCGGCGATCATCGCCGCTGCCATGTCCACGTTGTATTCCTTGGCCCCGGTGCTGGTGTTGACCAGGTTGTTGAGCGCCACCGTGATCGGTTGCGAATCACCGCTGGAGAACACCACACCGAACAGGAAGTCGTTCCAGATCTGCGTGAACTGCCAGATCAGGCAAACCATGATGATCGGCGTCGACATCGGCAGAATGATCCGCCGAAAAATGGTGAAGAAGCCTGCGCCATCAAGGCGTGCAGCTTTGACCAGCGCGTCGGGAATGCTCACGTAGTAGTTACGGAAGAACAGCGTGGTGAACGCCAGCCCGTAAACGACGTGGATGAACACCAGCCCGGTGGTGGTGCTCGCCAGGCCCATCTTGCCGAGGGTGAACGAGGCCGGCAGCAGCACGGTCTGGAACGGCAGGAAGCAGCCGAACAGCAGCAGACCGAAGAACAACTGCGAACCGCGAAAGCGCCACATCGACAGGACATAACCGTTCAACGCACCGATGGCCGTAGAGATGATCACGGCCGGAACCGTGATCTTGATCGAGTTCCAGAAGTAACCATCAACCGTGGCCCAGGCCTTGACCCAGCCAATACCGCTGACCACGGTCGGCCAGCTCAGCAGGTTGCCGGTGCTGATGTCTTCCGGGGTCTTGAAACTGGTCAACAGCATGACCACCAGCGGAATCAGATAAAGGAACACGGCGAGGATCAGCACCGCGTAGATCGCAATGCGGCTCAGGCTGATCGCAGGTTTGGCAGCGAGACTAGTCATGACGCTTGGTCCTCAGCTCGGAGTACAGGTAAGGCACGATGATCGCCAGAATCGCACCGAGCATCAGAATCGCACTGGCCGAGCCCATGCCCATCTGGCCGCGACTGAAGGTGAAGGAATACATGAACATCGCTGGCAGGTCGGAGGAGTAACCCGGGCCACCGGCCGTCATCGCTGCAACCAGGTCGAAGCTCTTGATCGCGATGTGCGCCAGAATCATCACCGCACTGAAGAACACCGGACGCAGGCTTGGCAGTACCACTTTCCAGTAGATGGTCGGCATGCTCGCGCCGTCGATCTGTGCAGCACGAATGATCGACTGATCAACGCCACGCAGGCCGGCGAGGAACATCGCCATGATAAAGCCCGAGGCCTGCCAGACCGCCGCGATCACCAGGCAATACACCACGCGATGCGGGTCGATCAGCCAGTCGAGACGGAAGCCTTCCCAGCCCCAGTCACGCAACAATTTGTCCAGCCCCATGCCCGGGTTGAGCAGCCATTTCCACGCGGTACCGGTGACGATCATCGAGAGCGCCATCGGGTACAGGTAAATGGTGCGAATGAAACCTTCGCGGCGAATACGCTGGTCGAGGAACACCGCCAGCAACACGCCGATCACCAGTGTGATGCCGATGAACATGCCACCGAACACCGCGAGGTTCTTGCTTGCGACCCACCAACGGTCGTTCTCGAACAACCGCGCGTATTGCGCCAGACCGGCCCACTTGTAGTTGGGCAGGAACGTCGAAGTGGTGAACGACAGCACGAACGTCCACAGGATGTAGCCATAGAAGCCCACCAGCACGATGAACATGCTCGGCGCCAGCACCAGTTTGGGTAGCCAGCGTTGCAATGCATCGAACGGCGAGGCCTTGCTGAACACAGCAACAGAACTCATGGGGAAATCCAGTACAGGGAATAAAAACTACAGTGAGATCCCTTGTGAGAGCGGGCCTGCTCGCGAAGGCGGTATGTCAGTCGACGGATGGAGCAACTGACACGACGCCTTCGCGAGCAAGCCCGCTCCCACAGGAGGGGCCTGTGCTAACGACGCTTATTTGGCCGACTTGATCGCTGCGCCGAGTTTCTTGGCGGTATCGGCCGGATCGGCTTTCGGGTCGTTGATGAAGTTGGTCACGACATCAAAGAACGCACCCTGCACCGCCAGCGTCGTCGCCATGTTGTGCGCCATGCTCGGCTGCAAGCCGCCGGACTTGGCGTCTGCCAGGAAGTCTTTGGCTGCAGTTTGTGCGCAGGAGTCGAAACCGAGCTTCTCCATGTTGTTCAACATGTCGTTACGCACCGGGATCGAGCCTTTGTTGATGCTGAAGACCTTCTGGAAGTTCTCACCCAGCACGACTTTGGCAATGTCCTTCTGACCCGCGGCAGTGCCGGCGTCTTTCTGCTTGAACACCGCCAGGGAGTCGATGTTGTAGGTGAACGCCTTGTCGGTGCCCGGGAAGGCTACGCACTCGTAATCCTTGCCAGCGACTTTCTTGGCGGCGGTCCACTCGGACTTGGCCCAGTCACCCATGATCTGCATGCCGGCCTTGCCGTTGATGACCTTGGCCGCTTCCAGGTTCCAGTCCTGACCTTTGCCGTCGACGTCCATGTAGGTCGCGACTTTCTTCAGTTCAGTCAGGGCCTTGACCATTTCCGGGCCGGTCAGCGCAGCGTTGTCCAGATCAACCAGGGCTTTTTTGTAACCATCAACACCCATGACCGAGAGCACAACGGCTTCGAACACGGTGCTGTCCTGCCAAGGCTGACCGCCGTGGGCCAGCGCAATGAAACCGGCTGCCTTGAGCTTGTCACCGGCGGCGTAGAATTCTTCGAGGGTGGTCGGGTTCTTGGTGATACCGGCTTTCTTGAAGACTTGCGGGTTGATCCACAGCCAGTTGACGCGGTGAATGTTCACCGGAACGGCCACGTAATCACCGTCGTACTTCACGGTATCGGAGACTTTCTTGTCGAGCAGGCTGTCCCACTTCTCTTCTTTGGCGACGTCCTTGAGCACGTCAGTGTCGAGCAGACCGGTCGACGCCCATTCCTGGATGTCCGGGCCTTTGATCTGGGCAACGCCTGGAGGGTTGCCAGCGACAGCACGGCTTTTCAGTACGGTCATGGCAGTCGCACCGCCACCACCGGCGACAGCGCCGTCTTTCCAGGTGAAACCGTCTTTTTCGACTTGGGCCTTGAGTACATCAACAGCGGCTTTTTCACCACCGGACGTCCACCAATGCACGACTTCCACCGAACCTTTGGATTCGGCAGCGGACACACTGAGGGGCAGAATTGCGAGCGGGAACAGGGAGGCGACAGAAATGACAGTAGCGAGGCGAGAAATCGCATTCATCTGAGATGTACCTTTCTTGTTGTTATGCGTTGCAAGTCTGGTGCTTGCGCTGCACAGGAGTTTAAACAGGACGTTTCGCTTCGCAGGTAACGAAGGGACGCGCGAATGTCACGACATGGTTACATGACTGATTACATAGCAGCGCTCTGGGACAACTGCGCCAGCGCACTCGCCATACTCGGCGACAAGGGTAGACGAGGGATCAGTACGGCTTGCCAGGCGTGATACAGATCGGGTTTGCCCGGCCAGATATCGGCACTTGGGCGGTTATGTGAGTCGAGTTCGTGGTGCCAACTGCCGTTGCAGCGGTCAATGAAATGGCTTTCACAAAAATCCCAAAACAGCCGATACCAGGTTTCGTACTGCGCCTCGCCCGTGCGTTTGAGCAAGGCACTGGCCGCGGCGCTGGCTTCGGCATGTGTCCAGTGCAGACGATGGCGGACCACGGCTTTGTTGTCCCAGTCGAGGGTGTAAACAATGCCCGGCGCACCATCGACATCCCAACCGTGACGGCAGTTGTTTTCGAACAGTTTCTGCGCGTCGGTCGCCAGCCAGCCGGGAGTGAGCATACCGGCCTGCACCCGCGCGGCCTCAAGATGCAGCAGCAGCCGCGCCCACTCAAAACCGTGGCCTGGGGTGGTGCCGTAAGGGCGAAAACCGTCGGCGCGATTGTCTTGGTTGTACTCGCGCAGCGGTTGCCAGTCGCGGTCAAAGTGCTCGATGACCATGTAGCCATTGGCGCCAGCATGGCCGTGGATCACGCGTTCAACGATGCGCTGGGCGCGCACCAGCCAGCGCGGATCTTCCGTGACGTCGGCCAGCGCGAGGAAAGCTTCGGTGGCGTGCATGTTGCTGTTGGCGCCGCGATAGGCTTCTTCTTCGCTCCAGTCGCGATTGAAGCATTCGCGCATGGCGCCCTCTTCTTCGCTCCAGAAATACGTGTCGATGATGTCGATCGCGTCATCGAGTAAAGCTTGCGCGCCGGGGCGCTGCGCGACCACCGCAGAACTCGCCGCCAGGGCGACGAAGGCGTGCAGATAAGCGTTCTTGCCCGTGTTGCCATCGCGGTGTTCGGCGACCGCGAACCAGCCACCGTGCAGCGCGTCGCGCAACGGCCCGCGCAGGGCCGCGATGCCGTGATCGACCAGCTCGGCGAACCCTGGCAGGCCCTGAATATGGGCCATGGCGAAACTGTGAGTCATGCGTGCGGTGTTCATGGTTTCGGCCTGCGCGTTTGCAGGCAACTGGCCGCGCTCGTCGAGATTGCCAAAACCTTCGGGCAGTTTTGCCGCCTTGGCGAAATCCAGCAGGCGCAGGCCTTCGGCGGCGAGCCATTGCTGATGGGCAGGGGCGTTCAGCCAACTGCTGAAGCCTGGGTGAAAGAGATCCATGGGTGGCCTTTTTTGTTGTTATGACGGCGGGCAGTCTAAACAACGGGCCGGGGCAGGCTTGTAACGAAGGGGACAGGTTTTGTCACCAACCTGTGACATGGATATCGATGTTGAATGGGCCGACGCCTTCGCGAGCAAGCCCGCTCCCACAGGGGACCGCGTTTCTCCAGATGGAATACAGTCACCTGTGTGCGGGCTTGCTCGCGAAGAACGATAACGCGGTCTATCTAGTCGGCACTGCGCGGCAATTGCAACGTCACCCGCAACCCACCCTCACGCAAATTCTGCAACGTCACCTCACCGCCATGGCTATGGGCGATGTTGCGCGCAATCCCCAAGCCCAATCCGTAACCCTGCTGCTGCCCCGCCAAGCGGAAGTGCGGCTCGAACACCTGCTCCAGGCGCTGCTGCGGCACGCCCGGCCCTTCATCGTCGACGTGCAGGACAAACGCATGCTCGTCGTCATCGATGTGCAGATGCGCGTTCTGTCCGTACTTCAACGCGTTGTCGATCAGGTTGCCGATGCAACGCTTGAGCGCCAACGGTTTGCCCGGATACGCCGCCAGCGCTCGTCCGTTCTGGGTCACGCGGCCATTGCCGTTCGGTGCCAGATACGGCTCCACCAGACAATCGAGCACATGATTGAGATCCACCGGTTCGATGTTCTCGTGGATGTCGGTGTCTTTCACGCATTGCAATGCGCCTTTGACCAGCAACTCCAGCTCGTCGAGATCGCGACCGAACTTGGCTTGCAACTGTTCGTCTTCCAGCAACTCGACGCGCAAGCGCAGGCGGGTGATCGGTGTGCGCAGGTCATGGGAAATCGCGCTGAACAACTGGCTGCGTTCGGTCAGATAACGGCTGATGCGCTCGCGCATGGCGTTGAACGCACGGCCCACCTCGACCACTTCACTGCCGCCGCCCTCGGCCACCGGTTCGACATCGGCGCCCAGCGACATCTCCCGCGCGGCCCGCGCCAGGCGCTTGAGCGGTCGGCTTTGCCAATGCACCAGCAAACCGATGAACAACAGCAGAAAACCGCTGGTGAGGACGATGAACCACACTTGCTGCGAGGGCAGGCCTTGCTCTTCAAGACTGGTGTAGGGCTCGGGCAACAAGGAGGCGATATACAGCCATTCGCCCGGCGCCATTTGAATCTGGGTGACCAGCACGGGCGGATTGACCGGCTCCAGCGTCAGCGCGTAATGCGCCCAGGAGCGCGGCAACTCATCGAGTTTGAGCCCCGCGTTGAAAATCCGCAGATCCTCGGGGCTGACGAAACTCACGGAAATGTCGGTGTCCTGTCCCAGCGATTGACGCAGCACTTCATCCACGGCTTTCATCACGGCGGCTTTACGCGGCGTGACCGGCAACACGTCCATGCCCAGCGGTTTGTCGTTGAGCGTCACGACAAAACGGGTGCCGCCCATGCTGCGCAACTGGTCGAGCACCAGCGGCCGATACGCCACCGGCAGCGAACGGAAATAACTGACGCTGGCCGTCATCGAATGCGCCAGGCTGCGGGCGCTGGTGACCAAGCCTTCCAGTTGCGTGGCACGCAGTTGCGATACCCAGATCACACTCGACAACGTCTGGGCGAACAGCATCGCCAGAAGCGTCAGCAACAACATCCGCCCCAACAGCGAACGCGGCACCGGCGCTCTGGCTGCGAGCTTGCGCAGGGACTCAGTGACCATTGCCGGCAACCACATTGGCTGCCAATTGGTAGCCGCTGCCGCGCACCGTGCGGATCAGTCGCGGCGGTTTTTCCGTATCGCGCAGGCGCTGGCGCAAACGGCTGACCGCCATGTCGACGATACGATCGAGGGGCATCAGATCACGGCCACGGGTGGCGTTGCCGATGGTGTCGCGGTCGAGGATTTCCTGCGGGTGATCGAGGAACAGTTTGAGCAAGGCGAAATCGGCGCCGGAGAGAATCACTTCCTCACCGTCGGTGTGGAACAGCCGATGGCTGACCATGTCCAGCCGCCATTCATCGAAGGCCAGCACTTCACTGCCGCTGCGCTCCTGACCGAATTGCGCCCGACGCAGCAAGGCTTTGATCCGTGCTTGCAGCTCACGAGGGCTGAACGGTTTACCAAGGTAATCGTCGGCGCCCAGTTCCAGACCGATCACTCGATCGGCTTCGTCGGAACTGGCGGTGAGCATGATGATCGGCACCTGCGCCTGACGCGGATGCTGACGCACCCAGCGGCACAGGCTGAAACCGTCTTCATCGGGCAGCATGACATCGAGGATCACCAGATCGCTCGGCGCCTCGTTGAGCGCCTGACGAAAACTGGCGCCATCGGCTGTGGCCCGGACCTGAAACCCGGCGCGGGTCAGGTAGGTGTCCAGCAACTCGCGTATCTCCTGGTCGTCATCGACCAACAAAATCGACTTGTTGACTGAGCTCACTTCGAAGGCATCCTTGTTGTTGGAATTGGGGCGGATTATGCCTCAAGCATCGAACGTACAAACACCACAGAACCATTGTGGGAGCAAGCCCGCGCCCACATTTCTGGCCGTGTTTCAGGCCCGAATCGATTGATCGAGGGCCACACCGGCACCGACAAGGCCGGAATACGGCGCTGTCACCAGCCACACCGGAATGCCCTTGAAGTAATCGCTCATGCAACCCTTGTCGGCAAAGCTGTGGGCGAAACCGCTTTGGACAAAGAAATCGGCAAAGCGTGGAATCACGCCGCCAACGATGAATACCCCGCCGCGCGCGCCCGTGGTCAGCACGTTGTTGCCGGCCACACGCCCGAGCCAGCAGCAGAATTGCTCCAGCACTTGCAGGGCAATCGGGTCACCCGCCAATCCTGCAGCGGTGATCGCTTCCGGCGTATCGAGTGTTGGCTCATGCCCATCCACCGCGCAGATCGCCCGGTAAACCCGAGGCAAGCCGCCGCCGCTCAATGCGGTTTCCGCGCTGACGTGGCCGATCTCGTTATGGATGTGCTGCCACAGCTGGGTTTCACGCAGGCTGCTCAACGGCAGATCAACGTGACCGCCCTCGCCCGGCAACGCGGCAAAACGACCGTCACCGAGATCGAGCAAGGTGCCGACGCCAAGGCCTGTGCCTGGGCCGATCACCACGGCCGGACGCAACGGCTCCGGCGTGCCTTCGCACACCACGCGGAATTCGCCGGGCTGCAATCGGGTCATGCCCAACGCCATCGCCGAGAAGTCGTTGATCAGCAGCAGTTGCTCGACCTGCAAGGTCTTGCAGAACGCCGTGCGGCTAAGGCGCCAGTGATTATTGGTGAACTTGAATTCATCGCCACTGACAGGGCCGGCCACCGACAGGCACACCGAACCGATCGAACCCGGCGCCAGACCGAGGCCGCTCAGGTACAGGCTGATTGCCTCTTCCGGGCTGGCATGGTCGGCTGTGGCCAGCACCTGAACCGATGCCAGCTGCTGGTTTTTCCACAACGCAAACCGCGCGTTGGTGCCTCCGATGTCACCGACCAAAGCCAGTTTCAATTAAGCGTCTCCAGGGCAGAAGTGAAGGCGCTGGCGCCCTGCTCCGCCGAGCTGAAGGCCATACGCATGAAGCCGAACAGTTCGCGACCGCTGCCGATGTTGTTGCCCAACAGGCCTTTGGCGGGTTCGCGCGCGGCAAATTCTTCGGCGTCCACTTTGAGTTCCAAAGTACCTTTGACGCCATCGACGCGGATGATATCGCCCTCTTGCACCCGCGCCAAAGCCCCACCGACATAAGCTTCAGGACTGACGTGAATCGCCGCCGGGATTTTCCCCGAGGCGCCGGACATGCGCCCGTCAGTCACCAGCGCGACTTTGAAGCCACGATCCTGCAGCACGCCAAGGAACGGCGTCATCTTGTGCAGTTCCGGCATGCCGTTGGAACGCGGCCCCTGGAAGCGCATCACCGCGACAAAATCCTTCTCCAGCAAACCGGCCTTGAACGCGTCGGCCAGGTCCTGCTGATCCTGGAACACCATGGCCGGTGCTTCGACGATCTGGTTTTCCAGCGCCACGGCGGACACCTTCATCACGCCGCGTCCGAGGTTGCCTTCCATCACCCGCAGACCACCCTCCGAGGAGAAGGCACGGGCCACTGGACGCAGAATATTTTCGTCGAGGCTTTCGATCGGGCCTTCGCGCCAGACCAGTTCGCCGTTATCAAGGAACGGCTCTTTGGTGTACTGGCTCAAGCCATGGCCGAGCACGGTATTGACGTCTTCGTGCAGCAGCCCGGCTTCGAGCAGTTCACGGATCAGGAACGACATGCCGCCCGCCGCCTGGAAGTGGTTGATGTCGGCTTTGCCGTTCGGATAGACGTGGCTGAGGGTTGGCACGACTTCGGAGAGGTCGGCCATGTCTTGCCAGGTCAATTGAATGCCCGCCGCCATGGCGATGGCCGGCATGTGCAGGGTGTGGTTGGTCGAACCGCCGGTGGCGTGCAGGGCGACGATCGAGTTGACCAGCGACTTCTCGTCGACGATTTCGCCGATCGGCATGAAGTTGCCGTTCTGCTTGGTCAGACGCGTGACTTGATGCGCGGCTTCGCGGGTCAGGGCGTCGCGCAGCGGTGTGTTCGGGTTGACGAAGGAGGCGCCTGGCAGGTGCAGGCCCATGACTTCCATCAGCAACTGATTGGTGTTGGCCGTGCCGTAGAAGGTGCAGGTGCCCGGGCTGTGGTAGGACTTCATCTCCGATTCCAGCAGCTCTTCGCGGGTCGCCTTGCCTTCGGCGTACTTCTGCCGGACGTCGGCTTTTTCCTTGTTGGATATGCCCGAGACCATCGGCCCGCCCGGCACAAAGATTGTCGGCAGATGACCGAAACGCAGCGAGCCCATCATCAGGCCCGGCACGATCTTGTCGCAGATGCCGAGCATCAGCGCGCCGTCGAACATGTTGTGCGACAACGCCACCGCCGTGGACATGGCGATCACTTCGCGGCTCGGCAGGCTCAACTCCATGCCCGGCTCGCCTTGGGTCACGCCGTCGCACATCGCCGGTGTACCGCCGGCAAACTGGCCGACCGAGCCGATTTCGCGCAGGGCATTTTTGATTTGTTCCGGAAATACTTCGTACGGCTGATGCGCCGAGAGCATGTCGTTATATGAAGAAACAATGGCGATATTCGCCGAGTTCATCATCCGCAGGCTGTGCTTGTCTTCGCTGCCGCACCCGGCCACGCCGTGGGCGAAGTTGGCGCATTGCAGCTTGCCGCGCATCGGCCCGTCAGTCGCGGCGCCGTGAATCAGTGCAAGGTAAGCCTGACGCGTGGCGCGGCTGCGGGCGATAAGCCGTTCGGTGACCTCAAGGACGCGGGGATGCATGTGTAGAACTCCAGGCTAACGGATGTGGCGACCTGATTGTCTATGCTGATCAAACACCGTTGTTGTTGGAATGACAGACGGTGTTTTTGATCATTCGGACCAGTTGATTCAGGTCACTCGTTGTAGATAAAACAAAATATTGCCACTAAAAAGGCTTGTTTTCTATTTTTATGCGAATAATCTTGTAATTCCAACAACAAAACGACGGCGGCGCTGTTTCATGACTCTTCGAATCGCAATCAATGGTTTTGGCCGCATCGGCCGTAATGTCCTGCGCGCACTGTATACCCAAGGCTACCGACAGGATTTGCAGATCGTCGCCATCAACGATCTGGGCGACAGCTCGATCAACGCGCATCTGCTCAAATACGACACCGTTCATGGCACGTTCGACGCCGAAGTGGCGCATGACAACGAAAGCCTGACCGTCAACGGCGACCGCATTGCCGTCAGTGCCATTCGCAACCCGGCCGAACTGCCATGGGCGGCGGAAAAAATTGACGTGGTGTTCGAATGCACCGGGCTCTTTACCGACCGTGCCAAAGCCGCCGCGCATATTACTGCCGGCGCGCGCAAAGTCATCATTTCGGCCCCGGCCAAAGGCGCCGACGCCACCGTGGTCTATGGTGTGAACCACGACATTCTGCGCCAGTCGCACCAGATCATCTCCAACGCTTCGTGCACCACCAACTGCCTGGCGCCTGTGGCGCAGGTGTTGCACCGCGAGCTGGGAATCGAAAGCGGCCTGATGACCACCATTCACGCCTACACCAACGATCAGAACCTGACCGACGTCTACCACACCGACCCGTACCGCGCTCGCTCGGCCACGCAGAACATGATCCCGAGCAAAACCGGCGCCGCTGAAGCGGTGGGCCTGGTGCTGCCGGAACTGGCCGGCAAACTGACCGGCATGGCCGTGCGTGTACCGGTGATCAATGTGTCGCTGGTGGACCTGACCGTGCAGTTGAAGAAAGAAGCCAGCGCCGAGGAAGTCAACGCGCTGCTCAAGGCTGCCAGCCAGCATTCGAAAATTCTCGGCTACAACACCTTGCCGCTGGTTTCCAGCGACTTCAACCACAACCCGCTGTCGTCGATCTTCGACGCCAACCACACCAAATCCAGCGGCAAACTGCTGAAGGTGCTGGCCTGGTATGACAACGAGTGGGGCTTCTCCAACCGCATGCTGGATAACTGCCTGGCGTTGTGCAACGCGGAGTAAGCCGCACTCCCCATGTGGGAGCGGGCTTGCTCGCGAAAGCGGTGGTTCAATCGATCGATGAGTCACCTGACACGACGCCTTCGCAAGCAAGCCCGCTCCCGCAGGTTGGCGATTTCAATCTGAAATCAAGGCTTGACCATTTGACTGGATGATAAGCATTATCATTCGCCTCAAATGGATCAGGTCCTCCCGTGAGTCAATCGCGCTTCAACCATGTCTTCCTCACCCAGCGCACTTCGTTGCTGCGCACGCTGGAACGGATGGTCAACAATCACAGCACCGCTGAAGACCTGTTGCAGGAAACCTACCTGCGCGTGACGCGGGCGCTGAGCGAACGGGCCATCGACCACCTCGAACCCTTTGTCTTCCAGACCGCGCGCAATCTGGCGCTGGATCATTTGCGTGCGCGCAAGATCCATTCGCGCACCATGGTCGATGACGTGCCGCAGGACGTCGTGCACAGCATCGCCGCCCCTGCCAGCAGCGCCGAAGACGCCGCCCACGCCGAACAATTGCTCGAACGCTTGAACGTGAGTCTCAGTCAATTGAGCCCCCGTCAGCAGCAGATTTTCATCCTCAGCCGTCTGCACGGGCACAGCTATCAGGAAATCGCCGACGAACTGAAGGTGTCGCTCAGCACCGTGCAAAAAGAATTGAAACTGATCATGACCATTTGCATCGGTGTCGCCGAACGCTTGAATGGCGACTGAGGCTGTAGGCTCTTTCCGTAAGCGCCAGGTTCGACTGCACTGAGCTTTGTGCTTTGTTACCCTTGCCCGACTTTTACGCTTCACTAAAAAAACAGCCGTGCGCAGACACTGCCGAGGAAACACCGTGACGGACACCCACCGCTCGCCTTCGCCGGAATCGGCGCGGGACGCTGCAAACGCAATGGACCAGGCACTGGACTGGCTCATCGTGCTCGGCAGCCCGGACGAGGAACAGACCCGGCAATTTCATGCCTGGCTGGCGGCCGATCCGTTGAATGCCGAGGCGTTCGCCAAAGCCCAGGCGATCTGGGATGGCCCGCAGATCGCTCAGTGCGCGCAAACCCTGGCGGCGGCGCCTGCGAAAGTCAGCGTCCTCAGCCGTCTGCGTCCACACTGGAAACCACTGGCCACCGCTGCGGTATTGCTGCTCGGTCTGTTCAGTTTCAGCAATGTGCCCCTGCGCATCCAGGCCGATCACCTGACCGTGGTCGGCGAGCGTCAGCGTCTGCAACTGGAGGACGGCTCGAAAGTCCTGCTCAACACCAATTCGGCATTCTCCAGCACCATCAACGATCAACAGCGCGTCGCGCGGTTGTTCCAGGGCGAGGCGTTTTTCGAGGTTGCCGGCAGCCGCAAGCAACCGCTGGAAATCGACGCAGGCCCGGTCAAGGCCAGCGTGCATGACACCGCCTTCGCCGTGCGTTACCTGGACGGCGTAGCGCAGGTCAACGTGCAACGCGGCGATGTCGATTTGCGCGCTACGCATAACGATGCCCGGGTGCGTTTGTCTGCCGGGGAAAGTATTCGCATCGGCCCCAACGGATTCGACCGCCCGGCCAAACTTGATGCATCGACCGATCTGGCCTGGGTGCAAGGCCGACTGGTGTTCGAGAACTGTCCGCTGAATCAGGTGCTGGCCGAACTGCGCCGCTACTATCCGGGCTGGATCATCAACACCAACGAGCAGTTGGCTGATGTCGCCGTGACTGGCAATTACCGCCTCGACCAGCCACTGGACGTGGTGCGTTCCCTCGCTCACATCACCTCGGCGCGCCTGCAGGAATTCCCGGCGCTGGTGATCCTGAACTAAATGAGAATTATTTTTACTCGATAGCCAAAGCGCGTTCGTCTCGTTATAGCCAATGCAATTGATTCGCATCTTCGGACGCCAATCAGCACCTATAAAGATTCGTGCGACACGGAGCGCTATCGATGTCCTCTCGCCTTACCCGCCAGACTGCTTCCCCTTCCCGCGTGTTGTCGCTGCTGACCGCTGCCATCCTCATGGCCGGCACCGCACCGCTCATGGCTGCCACCGAGCAACCGACACGCAACATGGGTGATTACTCGTTCTCGATTGGCCAGCAACCGCTGGTGTCGGCACTGAATGCCTTCACCGCCGTCACGGGTTGGCAAGTCGGCCTGCCGGCAGAATTGGCTCAGGGCGTGTCGTCGCCGGGCGTGCGTGGCTCGCTGTCACCGGAAAAAGCCCTGGAGCGCCTGTTGGTGGGGACCAACCTGAGCGTTCGCACATTGAGCAAAAACAACGTCGTGCTGGAGATGCGCCGTACCAGCGGCGCACTGAATCTGGATCAAGTGACCATCAGCGCCACCCGTCAGGAACAATCGGTCAAGAGCGTGCCGGCCACCGTCAGTGTGCACACCCGTGAAGAACTGGATCACAACAACGTCAACACCCTCAAGGATCTGGTGCGCTATGAGCCGGGCGTCTCCGTCGGCGGCGCCGGCCAGCGTGGCGGCATCAGCGGTTACAACATCCGCGGCATCGATGGCGACCGCATCCTGACTCAGGTTGACGGTGTCGAAGTACCGGACGGGTTCTTCAACGGCCCGTACGCCAAGACCCAACGCAACTACGTCGACCCGGAAATCGTCAAACGCGTCGAGATCCTCCGTGGCCCGGCCTCGGTGCTGTACGGCAGCAACGCCATCGGCGGCGCGGTCAGCTATTACACCCTCGATGCGGACGACATCATCAAGCCTGGCAAAGACGTCGGCGCCCGCCTTAAAACCGGTTACAGCTCGGCCGATGAGAGCTGGTTGAAGTCCGCCACCGTCGCCGGCCGCGCCGATCAGTTCGACGGTTTGCTGCATTACAGCCAGCGGGACGGCCATCAAACCGATGCCTACGGCAGCAACCACGGCACAGGCCTTGAGCGCACCGCCGCCAACCCGGAAGACGTCAAGGCGAGCAACGTACTGGCCAAGATCGGCTGGAACTACAACGAAGATTCGCGCTTGGGCCTGACCTACGAAAAGTACAAGGACGACCGCGACACCGATCAGAAAAGCGCCTACGGCGGCCCGTACTTCAATGGCGCCCCGACCATCCCCGACAGCCTGCTGCCCGGCGGCATGTACCAGTGGCGCACCGGCAACGACACGATCACTCGCGAGCGTTTCGGCATCGAACACAGCTTCGCCCTCGACAGCCTGCTGGTCGACAACGTGAAGTGGAGCCTGAACCACCAGATCGCCAAGACTGACCAGCGCACCGAAGAGTATTACTACCCGATGACCCGCAAAGTGCTGCGTACTCGCGACACGATCTACGAGGAAAAGCAGTGGGTGTTCGATGCGCAACTGGACAAGGCTTTCGCCCTCGGTGAGACCGATCACGTCCTGACCTACGGCACCACCCTCAAGCAACAGAAAGTCACCGGCTCACGCAGCGGCGACGGCAAGTGCCTGGCCGTGGGGCGTGGCTGCAGCGCAATCGGAGCGACCAGTGCCGCTGACGTACTGAAGAAGGCCAGCGACTTCCCGGACCCGACCATCAACACCTACAGCGTGTTTGCTCAGGATCAGATCAGCTGGAACGACTGGACCTTCCTGCCGGGCCTGCGCTACGACTACACCGAGCTCAAGCCGCACATCACCGAGCAATTCCTCAATACCGTAAACGCCGATCGCCAGGGGACGGTCAGCGACAAGAACAAGACCTGGCATAAGGTCTCGCCCAAATTCGGCCTGACCTACGCCTTTAACGAGCACTACACCTGGTACGGTCAGTACGCCGAGGGCTTGCGCACACCCACCGCGAAAGCGCTGTACGGTCGCTTCGAGAACAACACCACCGGTTACACCGTGGCGCCGAATCCGGGCCTTGAGCCGGAAAAAAGCAAAAGCTATGAAACCGGTCTGCGCGGCAATTTCGAATCCGGCTCGTTCGACGTGGCGGTGTTCTACAACAAGTACCGCGACTTCATTAATGAAGACGCGGTCAAGCCGGGCGACGACGCGTTGACCTTCCAGAGCAACAACATCAAGCACGCGACCATCAAGGGGGCGGAAGTCAAAGGCCGTCTGAACCTGGACTCGTTTGGCGCCCCACAAGGCCTGTACACCCAAGGCTCGATTGCCTATGCCTATGGTCGCAACAACGACAACGGCGAACCGCTCAACAGCGTCAACCCGCTGACCGGCGTGTTCGGCCTGGGTTACGACCAGGACCACTACGGCGGCCTGCTGAGCTGGACCGTGGTGAAGAAAAAGGATCGTGTCGACGACAGCAACTTCAAATCGCCGGATGGCGTCAGCAGCCAGTTCAAATCGCCGGGCTTCGGCATTCTGGATCTGACCGGGTTCTACAAAGTCACCAACGACGTCACCGTCAGCGGCGGCATTTACAACCTGACCGACAAGAAATACTGGCTGTGGGATGACGTGCGCGGTTACGACAGCGTCGGCGAAGCCTCGGTAACGCAACCGGCCAACCTTGATCGACTGACCCAACCGGGCCGCAACTTCGCGATCAATCTGATCTGGGACATCTGACCCGGCCGACCTCACGGCGCGTGTACACGCACCGCGCCGTGATTTTTTTTTACGCGCCAGCGCTGGCCCGTTCGTCTCGTTATCAAGCGCCTCTTCTATCAAGGACAACTCATGACCCCTTCGGGAAAAGCCCTGCGTTCGCAACGCCTGAACCAGATCACTCACGCACCGCACACCAAGCTCGACGCGCTGGTCAAAGCCCACGCACCGTTCGAAACCCGCGCCAACTTCGCCCGTTTTGTCATTGCGCAGTACCTGTTCCAGTCGGAACTGGTTGAGCTGTACAACGATGCCGAACTGACCGCGATCATGGCTGACTTGCCGGCTCGGTGCCGCGCCGAAGCGGCCAAGGCTGACCTGGCGGATCTGCACACCGACGTGCCGGCCCCAGTGGCCGGCGCGCTGAAAAATCCGAGCAAGGCCCGCGCCCTGGGCTGGCTCTTCGTCTGCGAAGGTTCCAAACTCGGCGCGGCGTTTTTGATCAAACGCGCCGAGGCGCTGCAATTGAGCGAAACCTTTGGTGCCCGTCACTTGGGTGAACCGCAAGGTGGACGCGCCGAAGGCTGGAAGCGTTTCGTCAAAACCCTCGACTCATTGGTGTTCACCGCAGAGCAAGAGGCCGACGTGGAGCAAGGCGCAATCGACGCCTTTAACCGCTTCACCGTGCTGCTGGAACGGGCTTATGCGACTGAAGCAGAAATGGCCTGACACTTCCCCTCTGGGAGTTGCATAAGCCTGTAAGATCCCGATCCAGCTTCATAAACCACGCGCTGAGCCCATGCCGCCACCCGCCTCCTCCAAACTCGCCCGCCTGCTGTTCGGCCTCTTGGCCTATGTCAGCCTCGGCATCGGCCTGATCGCCATCGTCGTGCCCGGCCTGCCGACCACCGAGTTCATCCTGCTCGCGGCCTGGGCGGCGACCCGCAGTTCGCCGCGCCTGAGCGCCTGGCTGGAGAACCATCGGCTGTTCGGACCGATCCTGAGCAATTGGCGCAACGGCAAGATCATTGCGCGCAAGGCCAAGGTCAGCGCCACGATCAGCATGCTGCTGTGTGCGACGTTGATGCTGGTGCTGCTCGATCACGGCTGGCCGGTCTATCTGGCCATTGCCGGGATGAGCCTGGGCAACCTGTGGATCTGGTCGCGACCGGAAACCACCCCGTCACCACGCTGAAACTTCCCTGTAATCAAGCCTTTTTTCGGCACATTCTCCTGCGCAAACGTTTAACGATGACCGTTCGTCGACACTGCCCTCATGCGCCCCCGCCTCGCGCCGATGTGCATTGAAAGGCGCTGAATGGATTTGGCGATCAGGGTCACTCCCGCCGTGGCCAACCGCTCATTCATTCGCGAGAACGCCCATGTTCGACTCTCTTTCCATTCGCCTGAAAATCGTCCTGCTCTCTGGTTTGTGCCTGCTCGGTGTGGTCGCGCTGATCGTCGGCATGAACATTTACCAGACCAACCAGAACGACAAACTGCTCAGCCACTCCAGCAGCAAGATGCTCACCGCCAGCGTGGAGAACCTGCTGCAAGCCAAAGCCGCCGAGCAAGCGGTGCGTGTGCAGAAAACCTTCGGCGAAAGCCTGACCGTGATCACGGCGCTTGCCGACCAGATCAAGGACATGCGCGTGATGGCCGCCAAGCGTTCGCTGGAGGCTGGCGCGCTGCGTGAAGAGTTGAACCAGAGCCTGAAAACGGCCTTCGAGCGCAACGACAAAGTGCTCGGCATCTGGCTGGCATTCGAACCCAACGCGCTGGACGGCAAGGACGGCGAGTTCGCCAATGACGCCGCCCGTCAATCCAACGAAGCCGGACGGTTTGCCAGTTACTGGAGCCGCGCCGCCGGCTCGGCGCTGAACACGGTCATGGTCGAAGAAGACATGACCAAAACCACGCTGAGTGTCAGCGGTACGCCGTACAACAGTTGGTACACCTGCCCTCGCGACAACAAGCGTACCTGCCTGCTCGACCCGTATGCCGACACTGTCGGCGGCAAGGAAATGCTCATGACGACCATTTCCGTGCCCTTGATCGTCGACGGCAAAGCCATCGGCGTGGTCGGTGTCGACATCGCCCTCAACGCCCTGCAGGCCGCCGCAGTGGACTCCCAGCGTGACTTGTTCAACAACGCCGGGCACATACTGATTGTCTCGGGCAGCGGTGTGCTGGGGGCCGACAGTGCCGACGCCACCAAGGTCGGCAAGACGATCATCGACACCCTCGGTGCCGATGGCAAAGACGTGCTGCAACTGATCGGCAGCGGCACACCGAAGATTCTCGAACAGGGCGACCTGATCCGTGCGGTGTATCCGGTCGATCCGATCGGCAACTCCCGGGCCTGGGGCGTGGTCATTGATCTGCCCAAACAAGTGTTGCTGGCCGACGCGGTCAAGCTGCAAGCAGTGCTGGATGAGGCGCACACAACCGGCATGATCACGGCGCTGTTGGTGGCCGTTGTGGCCGGCGTGATCGGCCTGCTGCTGATCTGGCTCACCGCTTCGGGCGTCACCCGCCCGATCAACAGCGTCGCCCAGATGCTGAAAAACATTGCCAGCGGCGAAGGCGATCTGACTCAACGTCTGGACTACACCAAGAAGGATGAACTGGGCGAGCTGGTGAACTGGTTCAACCGTTTCCTCGACAAACTGCAACCGACCATCGCTCAGATCAAGCAGAGCATCACCGAAGCCCGTGGCACCGCTGATCAGTCCTCGGAAATTGCCCGCCAGACCAGTGAAGGCATGCAGGTGCAGTTCCGCGAAATCGACCAGGTCGCCACCGCGTCCAACGAAATGAGCGCCACCGCCCACGATGTTGCCAACAGTGCCTCGAACGCGGCCAATGCGGCGAAAGGAGCCGACCAGTCGGCGAAGGACGGTATGTCGATCATCGAACGCAGCACCCGCGATATCAGCCAACTGGCCGACGAAGTCAGCAAAGCGGTGACCGAAGTCGAGGAGTTGGCGGTCAACAGCGAGCAGATCGGCTCGGTGCTGGAAGTGATCCGCAGCATCGCCGAACAGACCAACCTGCTAGCCCTCAACGCTGCCATCGAAGCGGCCCGCGCCGGTGAGAGCGGTCGCGGCTTTGCGGTGGTGGCAGACGAGGTGCGCAACCTGGCCAAACGTACCCAGGACTCGGTGGAAGAAATTCGCGTGGTCATCGAACGCATCCAGACCGGCACCCGTGGCGTGGTCGCGACCATGCATTCAAGCCAGACCCAGGCGCACAACAACGCCGGGCAGATTCGTCAGGCTGTGGATGCGCTGGGCAAGATCAGCGATGCGGTGACCGTGATCAGCGACATGAACCTGCAAATCGCCAGCGCCGCCGAACAGCAAAGCGCCGTGGCCGAAGAGGTCAATCGCAACGTTTCGGCGATCCGTACGGTGACTGAAACCTTGACCGAGCAAGCCACTGAATCGGCGGCAATCAGCAGCCAGCTCAATGCCCTGGCCAGCCAGCAGATGAAGTTGATGGATCAGTTCCGCGTCTGAACATCGCCACGGCCACCTGTGGGAACGGGCTTGCCCGCTCCCACAGGGTCAGCGTTCATCCGTCAGCACTTTCATCTGACCAGACAACGTTTTGCACTATCATCGCCCTCTCGCTCCGGAGGGCCTTCGATGACTGATTTACTCACGTCCATTCAAGCCGCACTCGGCCTGCCGCACACGCCGATTGCCTTCACCGCCAGTGGCGCCCTGCCCTCGGCGTTCGCCGTGACCGACCTGGCCTGCGCCAGCATTGCCGTTGCCGGGCAGGCCATCAGCCAATTGCTCAATCAACAGACGGGCCGTTTGCCGGCCGTTGAAGTCGACCGCCGGTTAGCCTCGTTCTGGTTCGCCACCTCGCTGCGCCCGATTGGCTGGCAAGTGCCGCCGCTGTGGGACCCCATCGCCGGTGACTATGCCACCCGGGACGGCTGGATTCGCCTGCACACCAACGCCCCGCATCATCGTGCTGCCGCTGAGAGCGTGCTGGGTATCTGTGCCGATCGTGCAGCGATGGCCGCAAAAGTCGCGCAATGGAACAGCCAGGATCTGGAGCAAGCAGTCGTTGACGCCAAGGGCTGTGCCGCGCAGATGCGCAACTGGGCGCAGTGGCAACAGCATCCGCAAGGGTTGGCGGTGAATGCCGAGCCGCTCGTCCATTTCATCTGCGATCAGCACCCATGCGGCAAACCCTGGCAGGGCTCGGTGGCGCAACCGTTGGCCGGGATCAAGGTTCTGGACCTGACCCGCGTACTCGCCGGCCCGACCGCCAGCCGGTTCCTCGCCGGTCTCGGCGCCGACGTGCTGCGTATTGATCCACCGACCTGGAACGAACCCGGGGTTGTGCCGGAGGTGACGCTCGGCAAGCGCTGCGCCCGCCTGGATTTGCAGGTGCCGGCGGATCGCGCGGTGTTCGAGACGTTATTGCAGGACGCCGACATTCTGCTGCACGGCTACCGCGCCGATGCGTTGGAGAACCTTGGGTTTGGCGTTGAGCGGCGGCGGCAACTGGCGCCGGGGCTGATCGACGTCGGCCTCAATGCCTATGGCTGGAGCGGCCCGTGGCACAACCGCCGCGGCTTTGACAGCCTGGTGCAAATGAGCAGCGGCATCGCCGAGGCGGGACAGCGCTGGCAGCACGCAGACAAACCGACGCCTTTACCGGTGCAGGCGCTGGATCACGCGACCGGTTATCTGATGGCGGCGAGTACGATCACCTTGCTCAGCGAACGGTTGCGCAGTGGTCGCGCAGGATCGGCACGGTTGTCGCTGGCGCGTACGGCGAAGCTGTTGATCGAGCATGGACGGGGCACCGATGAAGCGCTACGCGCCGAAGATGATCAGGATAAGGGCCTGCTCGTGGAACAGACCCCGTGGGGGCCGGCGCATCGCGTGCAAGTGCCGGTGAAGATCAGCGGCACACCGCTGCAGTGGGCGTTGCCGGCCACCGAACTGGGTTCGCATCAAGCGCAGTGGCGATGAACTTTCGGGCCCCTTCGCGAGCAAGCCCGCGCCCACATTTGACCGAGTTTCTTCTGACGGAACGCGATTGAGTGTGTGTGCGGGCTTGCTCGAGAAGACGGCCGCACCGACACCTGCGATTCAGGGTCAATCTGTGCGGCTCGTCAGCCTCACAACGACAGCACCCCGCTGTACAAGCCGTAAGCCGCCAGCCCCGCGCCAATGATCACGCAGGTGAAAATCCCCTTCTCGACAGGGGTGAACAGCGGCTCGCCCTGTTCATGCTTGGCCTTGGCAAACAGGATCACCCCCGGCGCATACAACAGCGCCGACAGCAGCAGATATTTCACCCCGCCGGCGTACAACAACCACACCGCATAACACAGGGCGATGCCACCGATCAGCAGGTCCTTGGTGCGCTCGGCCGAGGCGTGTTCGTAGGTTTCGCCGCGTCCGCTCAACAGCACGGCGTAGGCGGCCGACCACAGGTACGGCACCAGAATCATCGACGACGCCAGATAAATCAGACGGGTGTAGGTGCCGGCCGAAAACAGCGTGATCAACAGGAAAATCTGGATCATCACGTTGGTCAGCCACAACGCATTGACCGGTACATGGTTGGCGTTTTCCTTTTTCAGGAACGCCGGCATGGTCTTGTCCCGGGCCGTGGCGAAAAGAATTTCGGCACAGAGCAACGCCCACGACAGCAATGCGCCCAGCAACGAGACCGCCAGGCCAATGCTGATCAGCAACGCGCCCCACGGCCCGACGATGTGTTCCAGCACCGCCGCCAGTGACGGGTTCTGCAGGGTCGCCAGTTCCGGCTGGCTCATGATCCCCAGCGACAACACGTTGACCAGCACCAGCAGCGCCAGCACACCGATGAAACCGATCACCGTGGCACGGCCAACGTCGCTGCGTTTCTGCGCCCGCGCCGAGTACACGCTGGCGCCCTCGATGCCGATGAACACGAACACCGTCACCAGCATCATGTTGCGTACCTGATCCATCACCCCGCCGAAACTCGGATTGCTGTGGCCCCAGATATCACGGGTGAAGATGTCAGCCTTGAACGCCAGGGCGGCGATGACGATGAACAGGATCAGCGGCACAATCTTGGCCACCGTGGTCACCTGATTGATGAACGTCGCCTCCTTGATCCCGCGCAGCACCAGAAAATGCACGCCCCACAGCAGCACCGACGCGCAGCCGATAGCGATGGGCGTGTTGCCCTGGCCGAACACCGGAAAGAAGTAGCCGAGGGTGCTGAACAGCAGAACGAAATAACCGACGTTGCCCAGCCACGCGCTGATCCAGTAACCCCACGCCGAGGAAAACCCCATGTAGTCGCCAAATCCGGCCTTGGCATAGGCATAAACGCCTGAGTCCAGTTCGGGCTTGCGATTGGCCAGGGTCTGGAACACGAACGCCAGGGTCAACATGCCGATCGCGGTGATCCCCCAGCCGATCAGAATCGCCCCGGCATCGGCGTGCGCCGCCATGTTCTGCGGCAGGGAAAAAATTCCCCCGCCAATCATCGAACCCACCACCAGGGCGATCAACGCCCCCAGTTGCAGCTTTTGCGTCGGTTGCGACATTTCAATCTTCCTTTTTCCCGGATCGACGGTGGCCGCTCACTCATCACATAGTCGCTATTTAACTAAACGGGTAAAGCGCAATTACGTTTATTGAATAACACCGATTAGCGCCTTTTATAGAAAACGGCCGTGCACTTTCTACGCGCTGATCCGGATTATTCGATTCTGTACTGAAAACAGATGCTGAAATTTGCCAAACCCTGAAAAAGAACTAGCGTCATAGCTCCAAAGAAACAAGGACAATTCTCAATCATATTGATCGAAAGCCTCTGGAACGGGACTTTCCGGCGAAAGCTTTATGCCATCAGTCATTTCGTAAGTCATTCATTAACAATGAAATGTGACCTTCAACTGATCCACGTCAGCAGTTTGAACAGATAACAGAACTACGCTGTGATCTCTTCTCTCCTGCAATGGAGTCATGCAATGTCTGAAACTCCCGGAAAACTACGATTAGGCGCATTGGTTGCCTTGGTAGTCGGATCAATGATCGGTGGCGGGATATTCTCTTTGCCACAAAACATGGCCGCCAGTGCCGACGTCGGTGCGGTGCTGATCGGTTGGGCCATTACCGCTGTCGGCATGCTCACCCTCGCTTTTGTTTTCCAAACCCTCGCCAATCGCAAGCCTGACCTGGACGGCGGCGTGTACGCCTACGCCAAGGCCGGATTCGGCGATTACATGGGGTTCTCGTCGGCCTGGGGTTACTGGATCAGCGCTTGGCTGGGTAACGTCGGCTACTTTGTTTTGCTGTTCAGCACGCTCGGTTACTTTTTTCCGGTGTTTGGCGAGGGCAATACCGTCGCCGCGGTGATCGGCGCGTCCGTGCTGCTGTGGGCGGTGCACTTTCTGGTGCTGCGCGGGATCAAGGAAGCGGCGTTCATCAACCTGGTGACCACCGTCGCCAAGGTGGTGCCACTGCTGCTGTTTGTATTGATCGCCGTCTTCGCGTTCAAACTGGACATCTTCACTGCTGACATTTGGGGCGTGAAAAACCCTGATCTGGGCAGCGTGATGAACCAGGTGCGCAACATGATGCTGGTCACCGTGTGGGTGTTCATCGGCATCGAAGGCGCGAGCATCTTCTCGGCGCGGGCGGAAAAACGTTCCGACGTCGGTAAGGCCACCGTGATCGGCTTCATCACCGTGCTGCTGTTTCTGGTGCTGGTGAACGTGCTGTCGCTGGGCATCATGACTCAGCCGGAACTGGCCAAACTGCAGAACCCGTCGATGGCCGCCGTGCTTGAACATGTGGTCGGTCACTGGGGTGCAGTGCTGATCAGCGTCGGCCTGATCATCTCGCTGCTGGGGGCGCTGCTGTCGTGGGTGCTGCTGTGCGCAGAGATCATGTTCGCCGCCGCCAAAGACCACACCATGCCGGCGTTCCTGCGCAAGGAGAACGCCAACCACGTCCCGGTCAACGCCTTGTGGCTGACCAACGCGATGGTGCAGGTTTTCCTGATCATCACCCTGTTCTCGGCCAGCACTTACCTGTCGCTGATCTACCTCGCCACGTCGATGATTCTGGTGCCCTACCTGTGGTCGGCGGCGTATGCCCTGCTGCTGGCGGTGCGCGGCGAAACCTACCAAGGCTTCGCCGCTGAACGGCGCAAGGATCTGATCATCGGCGCGATCGCCGTGATCTATGCGGTCTGGCTGCTGTATGCCGGCGGGATCAAGTACCTGCTGCTCTCGGCCCTGCTCTACGCCCCCGGCGCGATCCTGTTCGCCAAGGCCAAACTGGAACTCAAACAAGTTGTTTTCACGAACGTCGAGAAGCTGATTTTCGCCTCGGTGGTCGTCGGTGCCCTGGTGGCAGCCTACGGCCTGTATGACGGCTTCCTGACTCTGTAGCACCTGATTGATTTGTTATCTGGAGGATCACTGAAATGACCACGGAAAAAGTTAAGTACGGCGTCCATTCCGAAGCCGGCAAACTGCGCAAAGTCATGGTTTGCTCCCCAGGTCTGGCCCATCAGCGGCTGACCCCGAACAACTGCGATGAACTGCTGTTCGACGACGTGCTGTGGGTCGCCCAGGCCAAACGCGACCACTTCGACTTCGTCACCAAGATGCGTGAACGCGAGATCGACGTGCTGGAAATGCACAACCTGCTGACCGATATCGTCGCCATCCCTGAGGCACTGGACTGGATCCTCGACCGCAAGGTCACCGCCGATTCGGTGGGCCTGGGCCTGATCAGCGAAGTGAAGTCCTGGCTGCACAGCCTCGAACCACGGCACATTGCCCAATACCTGATCGGCGGCGTCTCCGCTGATGACCTGCCGGACAGCTTCGGTGGCAAGACCATTCAGATGTTCCGCGACTTCCTCGGCCACTCCAGCTTCATTCTGCCGCCGCTGCCCAACACCCAGTTCACCCGCGACACCACATGCTGGATCTACGGTGGCGTGACGCTGAACCCGATGTACTGGCCGGCGCGTCGTCAGGAAACCCTGCTGGCCACCGCCATCTACAAATTCCACCCGCAATTCACCAACGCCGATTTCGAGATCTGGTACGGCGACCCGGACAAGGATCACGGCAGCGCGACCCTTGAAGGCGGCGACGTCATGCCGATCGGCAACGGTGTCGTTCTGATCGGCATGGGCGAGCGTTCTTCTCGCCAGGCCATCGGCCAACTGGCGCTGAACCTGTTCAAGAACAAAGCCGTGGAGAAAGTCATCGTGGCCGGCCTGCCGAAGTCCCGCGCAGCGATGCACCTGGACACCGTGTTCAGCTTCTGCGACCGCGACCTGGTGACGATATTCCCGGAAGTGGTCAACCAGATCGTGGCGTTCACTCTGCGACCTGACGAAAGCAAACAGGGCGGCATCGATATCCGCCGCGAAGAATCGAGCTTCCTCGACACCGTGGCCAAAGCCCTCAACCTCAAAGCGCTACGTGTGGTGGAAACCGGCGGCAACAGCTTTGCCGCCGAACGCGAGCAATGGGATGACGGCAACAACGTGGTAGCCGTGGAGCCGGGCGTGGTCATCGGCTATGACCGCAACACCTACACCAACACCCTGCTGCGCAAGGCGGGCGTTGAGGTCATCACCATCAGTGCCGGGGAACTGGGCCGTGGTCGTGGCGGCGGCCACTGCATGACCTGCCCGATCATCCGCGACCCGATCGACTATTAATTTTTTGACTAATGACGACCCGACGCTGTGAACGCGTAGCGAGCGCAGGAAAGACAAGGCGAAGGCGCACAGCCTGCAGTCGCTTTCCCAGTGTCGGGCAAGGAGATCCATCATGGCTTTTAATATGCGCAACCGCAGCTTGCTGAGTTTGATGCACCACACCACTCGCGAGATCAACTACCTGATCGACCTGTCCCGCGACCTCAAACGGGCCAAGTACACCGGCACCGAGCGTCCACACCTGCAAGGCAAGAACATCGCGCTGATCTTCGAAAAAACCTCGACCCGCACCCGCTGCGCATTCGAAGTCGCGGCCCACGACCAGGGTGCCCACGTCACCTACATCGATCCGGTGTCGTCGCAGATCGGCCACAAAGAAAGCATGAAAGACACCGCCCGCGTTCTCGGCCGGATGTTCGACGCCATCGAATACCGTGGCTTTGAGCAGGAAATCGTCGAAGAGCTGGCCAAGTTTGCCGGTGTGCCGGTGTTCAATGGTTTGACCGCCGAATTCCACCCGACGCAAATGATCGCCGACGCGCTGACCATGCGTGAACACAGCGACAAGCCAATGCACGAGATCAGCTACGCCTACCTCGGCGACGCTCGCTACAACATGGGCAACTCGCTGTTGATGATCGGCGCCAAGCTCGGCATGGACGTGCGCATCGCCGCGCCGAAAGCGCTGTGGCCGCACGCTGACTTCATCGCCCAGTGCATGGCGTTCGCCGAAGAAAGCGGCGCACGCATCACCATCACCGAAGACCCGAAAGAAGCGGTCAAGGGCGTCGACTTCATCCACACCGACATCTGGGTGTCGATGGGTGAGCCGGTGGACGCCTGGGACGAGCGCATCGAGCAACTGCTGCCGTACCAGGTCAACCCCCAAATGATGAAAGCCTCCGGCAACCCGCGCGTGAAATTCATGCACTGCCTGCCGGCGTTTCACAACAGCGAAACCAAGGTCGGTAAAGACATCGCCGCGCGCTATCCGCACCTGGCCAATGGCGTTGAAGTGACCGAAGACGTCTTCGAATCCCCGGCCAACATCGCCTTCGAGCAAGCGGAAAACCGCATGCACACCATCAAGGCGATTCTGGTGTCGACGCTGGCTGATCTCTAAGACCCGGCCCGCTCTCACTGAAGAAACCGGCTGTAAATGTGGGAGCGGGCTTGCTCGCGAAGGGGCGATATCAGGCGACATTGATGGAGCCTGACACACCGCCTTCGAGAGCAAGCCCCCTCCCACAAGGGCCCGGTTCCGACAGCAAGATCGAGTCGTTTGCCATTCCTCTGTCTGAGAAGGACTGCACCATGCGTATCGTCGTAGCGTTGGGCGGTAACGCCCTGCTTCGCCGTGGCGAGCCGATGACCGCTGACAATCAGCGCGCCAACATCCGCGTCGCCGCCGAACAAATCGCCAGGATCCATCCCGGCAATCAATTGGTCATCGCCCACGGCAATGGCCCACAAGTCGGCCTGCTGTCGTTGCAAGCGGCGGCCTATACCTCCGTCAGCCCGTACCCGCTGGACGTGCTCGGTGCCGAAACCGAAGGCATGATCGGCTACATCATCGAACAGGAACTCGGCAATCTGCTGGACTTCGAAGTGCCGTTCGCCACCCTGCTGACCCAAGTCGAAGTCGACGCCAACGACCCGGCGTTCCAGAACCCGAGCAAACCCATCGGCCCGGTTTACGACAAGGCTGAAGCGGAAAAACTCGCCGCTGAAAAAGGCTGGGCGATTGCACCGGACGGCGATAAATACCGCCGTGTGGTGGCCAGTCCTCGGCCCAAACGCATCTTCGAGATCCGCCCGATCAAGTGGCTGCTGGAAAAGGGCAGCATCGTGATTTGCGCCGGTGGTGGCGGCATCCCGACCCTCTATGACGAACACCGCAAACTCAAGGGCATCGAGGCGGTGATCGACAAGGATCTATGCTCCTCGCTGTTGGCCGAACAACTGGACGCGGATTTGCTGGTGATCGCCACCGACGTCAACGCCACGTTCATCGACTTCGGCAAACCCAGCCAGAAAGCCATCGCCCAAGCGCATCCGGACGAACTGGAGCGCCTGGGCTTTGCCGCCGGCTCCATGGGGCCCAAGGTACAGGCAGCCTGCGAATTCGCCCGCCATACTGGCAAGGTCGCCGTGATCGGCTCGCTGGCGGACATCGAAGCGATTGTCCAGGGCAATGCGGGTACGCGAGTCAGTACAGCGAAACCCGGTATCACTTATCGATAATCAGAAACTCCGGGGGCAGGCGTAAGGTCTGCCCTTCTCCCATGCCTTGAAAGGAGAGATCCATGGCCCAGTTTGTACCCGGTCATCTGCACATCGAACGGCACGCGCTGAACAAGGACGATGTCAGCTACGACCTGTGCCTTGACTACGAAGTGTTCACCGATCCCAAAGAGGGCAAAGGAATGCAGTTCACAATGCACGGCAGCATTCAGGGCAAGGACATGAAAGAGACGTTCTTCCTGCCCAAGGATCAGGCTTACAACTTCGCCAGAGACATGACCAGAATTGCCGAGAAGTACGGGATTCCCAAGACGCATGCCAGCATTGGCTCGGTGCACAAGCACTACGACGCGATGTTTGAAGATGTACGGGCGCAGTTGAATATGAAATCCGGGGACCCGGTGAAGCCCGAACACCTCGAATAACCCGGCGTTCCTGTGGGAGAGGGCTCGCGCGCGACGACGTCGTGTCCGGCGATATCAATGTGGCTGAGCCACGGCATTCGCGAGCAGGCCCGCTCCCACAGGGCAACCAGATCGACCGGAAAATCGCCGCCGATTTCACCATTGCCCCGCCCCAAGGCATACTTGCCACCCTCCGCATTGCAGAACACTGAACCGCCCCATGCGTATCCACGTCAGCTTCATCGACCGCGTCGGCATAACCCAGGAAGTCCTGGCCCTGCTCGGCGGGCGCAATCTCAATCTGGATGCGGTGGAAATGATCCCGCCGAACGTCTACATCGACGCCCCGACGTTGAGCCCTGAGGTGCTGGAAGAACTGCGTGACGCGCTGTTCAGCGTGCACGGTGTGCAAGCGGTGAAAGTGGTCGACATCCTCCCGGGCCAGCGTCGGCACTTGCAGCTTGATGCGCTGCTCGCGGCGATGACTGACCCGGTGCTGGCCCTCGACAGTGCCGGCAAGGTGCTGCTGGCCAACCCGGCATTGATTGCGTTGTACGGTCGCGAACCGGCCGGTGAAACTGTCGCTGAGCTGTTCAGCGATCCGGGCCTGCTCGACACGTTGCTCGAAAACGGCTTCCGCCTGCCGCTGCGCGAGATCACCGTCAACGGCCAGACGCTATTACTCGACGCCACGCCGATCACTGACGCCGGCGCCCTGCTCACCCTGTATCAACCCAACCGCATCGGCGAACAGCTCTCGGCGCTGCACCACGACCACGCCGAAGGGTTCGACGCGCTGCTTGGCGAATCCCCGGCAATCCGCACCCTCAAGGCTCGCGCACAGCGCGTTGCCGCCCTTGATGCGCCGTTGCTGATCCAGGGCGAAACCGGCACCGGCAAAGAGCTGGTGGCCCGCGCCTGCCACGCCATCAGTGCGCGGCACAGCGCGCCGTTTCTCGCACTCAACTGCGCGGCCCTGCCGGAAAACCTCGCCGAAAGCGAACTGTTCGGCTACGCCCCTGGTGCCTTTACTGGCGCGGCACGCGGTGGCAAACCGGGGCTGATGGAACTGGCCAACCAGGGCACGGTGTTCCTCGACGAGATCGGCGAGATGTCGCCGTACTTGCAGGCAAAACTGCTGCGTTTCCTGAATGACGGCAGCTTCCGCCGGGTCGGCGGTGATCGCGAGGTCAAGGTCAACGTACGCATCCTCAGCGCCACCCACCGCGATCTGGAAAAAATGGTCAGCGAGGGGCTGTTTCGCGAAGACCTGTTCTATCGCCTCAACGTGCTTAACGTCGAAGTGCCGCCGCTGCGAGAGCGCGGTCAGGACATTCTGTTGCTGGCGCGTTATTTCATGCAGCAGGCGTGTGCGCAGATTCAGCGCCCGGTCTGTCGCCTCGCCCCCGGTACTTACCCGGCGCTGCTCGGCAACCGCTGGCCGGGCAATGTCCGCCAGTTGCAGAACGTGATTTTCCGCGCCGCCGCGATTTGCGAAAGCAGTCTGGTGGATATCGGCGACCTCGACATCGCCGGGACCTCGGTCGCGCGTCAGACCGACAGCGACGTCGACAGCCTCGAACAAGCGGTCGAAGCCTTCGAGAAATCGCTGCTGGAAAAACTCTACGTCAGCTACCCCTCGACCCGCCAACTGGCCAGTCGCCTGCAAACCTCGCACACGGCCATCGCCCATCGACTGCGCAAGTACGGCATCCCCAACAAACTTTAAGCCTTGCCCGCTCCCACAGGGGTAATGCTCCGGATTGTAAAATCCGCTCAAAAACGACCTGCATCTGTACTGAAAGCGCTACAGCGGAACGATATCGCTACACACTCCTCTGATCACCGCTGTGCAAGGCTTTGATCCCGTTAAGCTTTTTTCCTTGCCCTACGCTGTAGCGATTTCGCTACAGACGCGCCATCACTCAATCAACACAAAACGTTCAAGACATTGATTTATAACGATAAATCAACATTGGCCGCATTCTTGCTAACGAACCCTTCATCAATAAGGGCTTTACCGCCCCAGCCTTCCACCGCGTCCACCAGACGAGTCTGGCCCCCTGAGGAGTTTCCATGAGCGAGTTGCGTTTTACTGAAGATCACGAATGGCTGCGCACTGAAGCCGACGGCAGCGTCACTGTCGGCATCACGGCTTTCGCGCAGAACGCCCTGGGCGACGTGGTGTTCGTGCAACTGCCTGAGCTGCAGACTTACGAAAAAGGCGCTGAAGCCGCCACCGTGGAGTCAGTGAAAGCCGCCAGTGGCGTGTACATGCCCCTCGACGGTGAAGTCCTGGCCACCAACCCAGCGCTGGAAGACAGCCCTGAGCTGGTCAACGAAGATCCGCTGGGCGAAGGCTGGTTCTTCCGCTTCCAGCCAGCCGATGCTTCGGCCGTCGCCAAACTGCTCGATCAAGACGCCTACGACCGCCTGATCAAAGCCCAAGCCGAAGCCTGAGGACAATCGACATGACTCAAGTAAACCTTGGCACCGCCAACGAATTCATCGCCCGTCACATTGGCCCGCGCGCCGGTGACGAACAAGCCATGCTCAACAGCCTCGGCTTCGATTCGCTTGAAGCCCTGAGCGCCAGCGTCATCCCGGAAAGCATCAAGGGCACCAGCGTGCTCGGCATGGACGACGGCCTGAGCGAAGCCGACGCCCTGGCGATGATCAAATCCATCGCCGGCAAAAACCAGTTGTTCAAAACCTACATCGGCCAGGGCTACTACAACTGCCACACGCCGTCGCCGATCCTGCGTAACCTGCTGGAAAACCCGGCCTGGTACACCGCTTACACCCCATACCAGCCAGAAATTTCCCAGGGCCGTCTCGAAGCGCTGCTGAACTTCCAGACCCTGATCAGCGACCTCACCGGCCTGCCGATCGCCAACGCCTCGCTGCTCGACGAAGCCACCGCCGCTGCCGAAGCCATGACGTTCTGCAAACGCCTGAGCAAGAACAAGGGCAGCCACGCTTTCTTCGCCTCGATCCACAGCCACCCGCAAACCCTCGACGTGCTGCGCACCCGTGCCGAGCCGCTGGGCATTGACGTGGTGGTGGGCGATGAGCGTGAACTGACCGACGTCACCCCATTCTTCGGTGCGCTGCTGCAATACCCGGCCAGCAACGGTGATGTGTTCGATTACCGCGAACTGACCGAACGCTTCCACGCGGCCAACGCGTTGGTGGCCGTGGCGGCCGACCTGCTGGCCCTGACCCTGCTGACCGCTCCAGGCGAGTTCGGCGCTGACGTTGCGATCGGCAGCGCTCAACGTTTCGGCGTGCCGCTGGGCTTCGGTGGCCCGCACGCGGCTTACTTCTCGACGAAAGATGCGTACAAGCGCGACATGCCGGGCCGTCTGGTCGGTGTGTCGGTTGACCGTTTCGGCAAGCCAGCGCTGCGTCTGGCGATGCAGACCCGCGAGCAACACATCCGTCGCGAGAAGGCCACCTCCAACATCTGCACCGCGCAAGTGCTGCTGGCCAACATCGCCAGCATGTACGCCGTCTACCACGGCCCGAAAGGCCTGACCCAGATAGCCAACCGCGTGCATCACCTGACCGCGATCCTCGCCAAGGGTCTGACCGCGCTGGGCCAGAAGGTCGAGCAGGAAAGCTTCTTCGACACCCTGACTCTGGCCACTGGCGCGCTAACCGCCGCGCTGCACGACAAGGCTCACGCCCAGCAGATCAACCTGCGCGTCGTCGATGCTCAGCGTATCGGTCTGTCGGTCGACGAAACCACCACGTCGGCTGACATCGAAACCCTGTGGGGACTGTTCGCCGACGGCAAGACCCTGCCGGACTTCGCTGCTCTTGCCGCTTCGGTTCAAAGCACCATTCCTGCTGCACTGGTACGCCTGTCGCCGATCCTCAGCCACCCGGTGTTCAACCGCTATCACTCGGAAACCGAGCTGATGCGCTACCTGCGCAAACTGGCGGACAAGGACCTGGCACTGGATCGCACCATGATCCCGCTGGGCTCGTGCACCATGAAACTCAACGCCGCCAGCGAAATGATCCCGGTGACCTGGGCCGAGTTCGGCGCCCTGCACCCGTTCGCGCCAGCCGCACAAAGCGCCGGTTATCAGCAACTGACCTTTGAGCTGGAAGCGATGCTCTGCGCCGCCACCGGTTACGACTCGATCTCGCTGCAACCGAACGCCGGTTCGCAAGGTGAATACGCTGGCCTGCTGGCGATCCGCGCTTATCACCAGAGCCGTGGCGACGAGCGCCGCGACATCTGCCTGATCCCCTCGTCCGCCCACGGCACCAACCCGGCCACCGCCAACATGGCCGGCATGCGCGTGGTGGTGACCGCGTGCGATGCCCGTGGCAACGTCGATATCGAAGACTTGCGCGCCAAGGCCATCGAGCACCGCGAACACCTCGCCGCGCTGATGATCACCTACCCGTCGACCCACGGCGTGTTCGAAGAAGGCATCCGCGAAATCTGCGGGATCATTCATGACAACGGCGGTCAGGTGTACATCGACGGCGCCAACATGAACGCCATGGTCGGCCTCTGCGCGCCAGGCAAGTTCGGCGGCGACGTTTCGCACCTGAACCTGCACAAAACCTTCTGCATCCCCCACGGCGGTGGCGGCCCGGGCGTCGGCCCGATTGGCGTCAAGTCGCACCTGACGCCGTTCCTGCCGGGCCACGCCCAGATGGAGCGCAAGGAAGGCGCGGTCTGCGCAGCACCGTTCGGCAGCGCGAGCATTCTGCCGATCACCTGGATGTACATTCGCATGATGGGCGGCGCGGGTCTCAAGCGCGCTTCGCAACTGGCGATCCTCAACGCCAACTACATTTCCCGTCGCCTCGAAGAGCACTACCCAGTGCTGTACACCGGCAGCAACGGTCTGGTGGCGCACGAATGCATCCTTGATCTGCGCCCGTTGAAAGACAGCAGCGGCATCAGCGTCGATGACGTCGCCAAGCGCCTGATCGACTTCGGCTTCCACGCCCCGACCATGTCGTTCCCGGTTGCCGGCACGCTGATGATCGAGCCGACCGAAAGCGAATCCAAAGAAGAACTGGACCGCTTCTGCGACGCCATGATCCGCATCCGCGAAGAAATCCGCGCGGTGGAAAACGGCACCCTGGACAAGGACGACAACCCGCTGAAGAACGCGCCGCACACCGCAGCCGAACTGGTTGGCGAGTGGACTCACCCGTACAGCCGCGAGCAAGCGGTGTACCCGGTGGCGTCGTTGATCGAAGGCAAATACTGGCCGCCGGTCGGTCGCGTCGACAACGTGTTTGGCGACCGCAACCTGATCTGTGCCTGCCCGTCGATCGAAAGCTACGCTTAAACCTGTGTGGGGGCATTTATTTGCCCCCACTCTCAACAACACCACAGATCCAATGTGGGAGCGGGCTTGCTCGCGAATGCGGTGAATCAGTCACATTTGTATTGAATGACCCACCGAATTCGCGAGCAAGCCCGCTCCCACAGGCAATGCTACAAACCTGATATTTCGCCAATTCCTATAACAAGAAACCGGAGAACCACTCATGTCGTTAAGCGTGTTCGACCTGTTCAAGATTGGCATCGGCCCCTCCAGCTCCCACACTGTCGGCCCGATGCGCGCCGCTGCGCGCTTCGCTGAAGGGCTGCGCCGGGATAGCCTGCTGACTGCCACCGCCAGCGTGCGCGTCGAGCTGTACGGCTCGCTCGGCGCCACCGGCAAAGGCCACGGCAGTGACAAGGCCGTGTTACTCGGCCTTGAGGGTGAACACCCGGACACCGTCGACACCGAAACCGTCGCCGCCCGCCTGCAAGAAATCCGCAGCAACGCTCGCCTGAATCTGCTCGGTGAACACAGCATCGCGTTCAACGAGAAAGAACACCTGGCGATGATCCGCAAGCCGCTGGCCTATCACCCTAACGGCATGATCTTCCGTGCGTTCGACGCGGCGGGCATCCAGATCCGCAGCCGCGAGTACTACTCGGTCGGTGGGGGTTTTGTCGTCGATGAAGACGCCGCCGGTGCCGATCGCATCGTCGAAGACGCCACACCGCTGACCTTCCCGTTCAAAAGCGCCAAGGACCTGCTCGGTCATTGCAGCACCTATGGCCTGTCGATCAGCCAGGTGATGCTGACCAACGAGAGCGCCTGGCGCCCGGAAGCGCAAACCCGTGCTGGCCTGCTGAACATCTGGCAAGTGATGCAGGACTGCGTGGCGGCGGGTTGCCGCAACGAAGGGATTTTGCCCGGTGGTTTGAAGGTCAAACGGCGCGCGGCGGCGCTGCATCGGCAACTGTGCAAGAACCCGGAATCAGCGTTGCGCGATCCATTGTCAGTGCTCGACTGGGTCAACCTTTATGCGCTGGCGGTCAATGAAGAAAACGCCAATGGCGGACGCGTGGTAACGGCACCCACCAACGGTGCGGCGGGGATCATTCCGGCTGTGCTGCATTACTACATGCGCTTTATTGCCGGCGCCAATGAAGACGGTGTGGTGCGTTTTCTGCTGACCGCGGCGGCCATTGGCATTCTGTACAAGGAAAACGCTTCGATCTCAGGCGCCGAAGTCGGCTGTCAGGGCGAGGTCGGCGTGGCCTGCTCAATGGCGGCCGGCGCGTTGTGCGAAGTGCTGGACGGCAGCGTGCAGCAAGTCGAGAACGCCGCGGAAATCGGCATGGAACACAACCTCGGCCTGACCTGCGACCCGATTGGCGGGCTGGTGCAGGTGCCGTGCATCGAGCGCAACGCCATGGGCTCGGTGAAAGCGATCAACGCAGTGCGCATGGCCATGCGTGGCGACGGACAGCATTTCGTCTCGCTCGACAAGGTCATCCGCACCATGCGCCAGACCGGCGCCGACATGAAAAGCAAATACAAGGAGACCGCCCGTGGCGGTCTGGCGGTCAACATTATCGAATGCTGATGCTTGCGCATCGGCGGCTGCACATTTTTCAGGAGTTGAAGATGTCTACCGAACAACTGTCGAAAACCCCGCTGCACGCTCTGCACATCGAACTCGGCGCACGCATGGTGCCATTCGCCGGCTACGACATGCCGGTGCAATACCCGCTGGGCGTGATGAAGGAACACCAGCACACCCGCGAGCAGGCCGGACTGTTCGACGTCTCGCACATGGGCCAGATTCGCCTGACAGGTGCCAATGCCGCCAAGGCCCTGGAAACGTTGGTGCCTGTAGACATCATCGATCTGCCAGTAGGCATGCAACGTTACGCGATGTTCACCAATGACAACGGCGGCATTCTCGATGACCTGATGGTGGCCAACCTCGGTAACGACGAGTTGTTCCTGGTGGTCAACGCCGCGTGCAAGGATCAGGATCTGGCTCACCTGCAAAAACACATCGGCGATCAGTGCACCATTACGGCGCTGTTCGAAGAACGCGCCCTGCTCGCCCTGCAAGGTCCGGCGGCCGCTACCGTGCTGGCGCGCCTTGCTCCGCAAGTGGCGCACATGACCTTTATGCAGTTCGCCCGCGTCAATCTGCTGGGTGTCGACTGCTTTGTCAGCCGTTCGGGTTACACCGGTGAAGACGGTTTCGAAATCTCGGTGCCGGCCGCCGATGCTGAAAAACTCGCCCGCGCCTTGCTGGCTGAACCGGACGTTCAGGCCATCGGCCTCGGCGCTCGTGATTCGCTACGCCTGGAAGCCGGCCTGTGCCTGTACGGTCACGACATGAACACCCAAACCACACCCATTGAAGCCAGCCTGCTGTGGGCGATCTCCAAGCCACGTCGCGCCGATGGCGCGCGGGCCGGCGGTTTCCCGGGGGCATCGAACGTTTTCGCACAGCAACACAATGGCGTCGCCCGCAAGCGCGTCGGCCTGCTGCCGCAGGAACGCACCCCGGTGCGTGAAGGCGCAGAAATCGTCAATGAGGCGGGCGACATCATCGGCAGCGTCTGCAGTGGCGGCTTCGGACCGACCCTGGGTGGGCCGTTGGCGATGGGTTACCTCGACAGCGCGTATGTCACGCTTGAGACACCGGTTTGGGCCATTGTTCGTGGGAAAAAGGTGCAAATGCTTGTAAGCAAAATGCCATTTGTTCCACAACGCTACTATCGCGGCTGATTGACTGTTTCTATAAGTAACGCGATTGCGTTATGCGTGCACTAATGTGTAACGCAATCGCCATAAAACAGTGCACCTTCTATCAATCGATTCGAATATGAACGTTGCTTATAACGTTCGAAAACAACTGAACAAGCCCATCATATAAGCCTGTACTAACCAACCGATTAAGTTCCTGCAGGCTCAGCAAAACCGGGCACTTCACAGGGCTTGTTTTTTCTCCCGAAGTTGGCGTAGAGTTTCCCCACTGTGTTTGCATGGGTCAGCTTGGAATCGTGACCTGGGCAGTAGCCTACAAGTTAGCTACATCCCGTTCGACGTCTTCTTACTCTCCTGCAACCAGCCCCAGTACTCTTTCATGAGAAGGAGACTGTCATTAATTTTTTGCGTCAAAGGAAATAAGAAATGTCCACACGTCAGAGCGGTACCGTCAAGTGGTTTAACGACGAGAAAGGTTTTGGTTTTATCACTCCAGAAAGCGGTCCGGATCTGTTCGTGCATTTCCGTGCCATTCAGGGCAACGGCTTCAAAAGCCTGAAAGAAGGCCAGAAAGTGACTTTCGTTGCTGTGCAGGGCCAGAAAGGCATGCAGGCTGACGAAGTACAAGCAGAAGCCTGATCTTCTGTAACGAAAAAGCCCCTGATATTGATATCAGGGGCTTTTTTGTGTGCGCGAATCCGTAAAATGGCGCTTCCATTTGCGTCCAGAGGCTGCCATGTCGAAACATCTGCTCACTCCCCAGGGCGACTTTCCTGCCGTTGGCCTTGGCCGTCGACTGGCAGCGATGTTCTATGACTTCCTGCTGTGTACTGCCTTGCTGATCGTCACCGGATTCGTTTACAAGCTGATCCAGGCGGCAATCATCGGTGAAGAACGCCTGCGCGTGCTGACCGACGCCGGGAAAATGGATGGCGATCCGCTTTACTCTACGGTACTGCTGCTGGTGCTGTTCGCGTTCTTCGCCAAGTTCTGGACCCACGGCGGGCAGACGCTGGGTATGCAAGTGTGGGGGATTCGTGTGCAGAACGCCGACGGCAGCGCGATCAGCCTGTGGCAGGCGCTGCTGCGCTTCATGGTGTCGATCGCTTCGTGGCTGTGCGTGGGGCTTGGGTTCTTCTGGTCGCTGTACGACAAGCAGAAGCGCACCTGGCACGACATCTATTCCGATACCCGCATCGTCCGGATCCCCAAGAAGCACAAATAATTTCCAAAGACCGAAAACCAAAGTGGGAGCGGGCTTGCTCACGAAAGCGGTGCATCAGTCTCTATCTGAGTCGACTGAGGTACCGCATTCGCGAACAAGCCCGCTCCCACTGGTTTTTGTGCGTGGCAGAAAGATCTCAGGCGTTACCCGCCAGCTTCATCCGCGCTGCCTGGGTGAAATCCAGCATGCGTTTGAGTGGCCGAATCGCCTGCGGAATCAGCGCCGGATCAACAAAGATCTCGTTCGTCCCTTCCTTCAAGCTCCTGAGCGTGCGCTCAAGGGTGTTCATGGCCATCCAAGGGCAATGTGCGCAACTGCGGCACGCTGCGCCGTTACCGGCCGTTGGCGCCTCAATGAAGACCTTGTCCGGGCATAGCTGCTGCATCTTATAGAAGATACCCCGGTCGGTGGCGACGATCAGCGTCTTGTTCGGCAGGCTCTGCGCGGCAGCAATTAACTGGCTGGTAGAGCCAACGGCGTCTGCCAGCTCGATCACCGACGTCGGCGATTCCGGGTGCACCAGAATGGCTGCGTCCGGGTACAACGCCTTCATGTCTTCGAGCTGCTTGGACTTGAACTCTTCGTGAACGATGCAGGCACCGTCCCACAGCAGCATGTCGGCGCCGGTCTTGCGCTGGATGTAGGTGCCCAGGTGCTTGTCCGGCCCCCAAATGATGGTCTCGCCGTTGTCCATCAGGCTTTCGACGATCTCCAGCGCGCAACTCGACGTCACGACCCAGTCAGCCCGAGCCTTAACGGCGGCGGAGGTGTTGGCATAAACCACCACCGTGCGCTCCGGATGTTGATCGCAGAACGCCGAAAACTCGTCGACCGGGCAACCCAGATCCAGCGAACACGTCGCGTCCAGGGTTGGCATCAGCACACGTTTTTCAGGATTGAGAATCTTCGCGGTCTCGCCCATGAACTTCACACCGGCGACTACTACAGTCTTGGCCGGGTGGGCGTTGCCGAAGCGAGCCATCTCCAGGGAGTCGGACACACAGCCGCCGGTTTCTTCGGCCAGGGCCTGAATCACCGGATCGCAATAAAAGTGGGCCACCAGCACCGCGTCCTGAGCCTTGAGCTCGGCGGCAATGGCGGAACGGTAGTAGGCCTCTTCCTCGGCAGTCAGCGGTTTGGGCTGTTTGGCATCGAGGTGGGCTTGAACCAGAAGGCGTTCGGAAATCTGCGTCATGTTCGCAAGACCTGCAGGCGCTTTCGCGCGAAAGTCGAGTATACACCCGGCTCCGGACCGCTTGAGGGTACCGCCGGGAGAGTGAGTAGTATCAGGCACGGACAACGTTGAAGCTGCGCAAGGCTACAGAATATCCGGAGGATACAAAAGATGATTCTGACCTGTGTCAGAACTGTGGACAGTGAAGGAACATGTGCCCGAATTGCAGGCAAAAAAAAACCCGGAAATCCTCACTTTCGTGGGCCTTCCGGATTTTCTAAACCGCCAAATATGGTGGGTCGTGTGGGATTCGAACCTACGACCAATTGGTTAAAAGCCAACTGCTCTACCAACTGAGCTAACGACCCGCTGTGTGGTGGCGCGTATAATACTGATTTTTAAGGACTATTCAACACCTTTTTTAAAATAATCAAAAATAAGGTGTTGGATCGCTCACGCCAGCCGCTGCAAAGCCTTCCGCACGCAGGCGGCAGCTGTCGCATTTGCCGCAGGCACGGCCGTCATCATCGGCCTGATAGCAGGAAACAGTCAGCCCATAATCAACGCCCAGCTTCACGCCCGCCTGGACGATCTGCGCCTTGCTCAGATTCTGCAGCGGTGCCTGAATGCGGAAGCCGTTGCCTTCAACGCCGGCTTTAGTCGCCAGATTGGCCATGCGCTCGAACGATTCAATGAACTCGGGACGGCAATCCGGGTAGCCGGAGTAATCCACCGCGTTGACGCCAATAAAAATGTCTCGCGCGCCAAGCACTTCTGCCCAACCCAAAGCGAGCGACAGGAAAACGGTATTGCGCGCCGGCACGTACGTAACCGGAATGCCCTCGCCCAGCGCCTCTGGAATGTCGATGCTGGTGTCGGTCAGGGCCGAACCGCCCATGCCGTTGAAGTTCAGGCCAATCACCTTGTGTTCGACCACACCCAGGTCGCGAGCGACACGCGCCGCAGCGTGCAATTCTGCGTGCGAGCGCTGGCCGTAATCAAAACTCATGGTGTAGCAGCTGTAGCCTTCGGCCCTGGCCATGGCCACGACGGTCGCCGAGTCCAGGCCGCCGGACAGCAGGATGACCGCACGCTTTTCGGTGGTGTTCAGTTGCTCAGTCATATCAGCGCCCCGGCTCGTCATTCCAAAGATATTTATGCAGCTGCAATTGCAGGCGCACAGGCAGGTTGTCCGCCACCACCCAGTCCGCCAGATCCCGAGCATTCAGATCATGGTGACTTGGTGAAAACAAGACTTCGCCAGCGCGTCGATCAAGACCGTACTGGATCAGCTTGGATACCGCCCAGTCGTAATCTTCCCGCGAACAGATGACAAACTTCACCTGATCGTTGGGAGTCAGCCGTTCGATGTTCTCGTAAAGATTGCGATGAACTTCTTTCGAACCTGGGGTTTTCAGATCGACCACACGACTGACGCGCGGGTCCACTGCCGAGATATCTAAGGCACCACTGGTTTCCAGCGAGACCTCGTAACCGGCATCACATAACTGTTTAAGCAAAGGAATGGCATTCGGCTGCGCCAAAGGCTCACCGCCCGTGACACAGACATAGCGCGGACGATAGCCGGCTACTTGCTCGAGGATATCGTCGAGGGTGCGAATCGTACCACCCGTGAACGCATAGGCGCTGTCGCAGTACTGGCAACGCAAGGGGCAACCGGTCAGGCGCACAAAAACGGTGGGCAGCCCGGCAGTCCGCGTTTCCCCCTGCAACGAGTAGAAAACTTCGGTAATTCTCAATGTGTCTTGCATAGTCGCCACGGGCGTAACAGCTAAACAGGCTGTCCGCCTCCGTCAGGCACTTCAGGCAGCCTCGCCAACGCGCAGGCCTCAAGAAGCGTGTTTCAGAAAAAGGGCGTGAATTCTAACGAAAAAACCCGCGACAGGCGCGGGTTTCTTCAAAACAGTCAAACAGGCTTACATGCGCTGCAGATCGCGTTGAGCCAACTGAGCGGCGGATGTGCCCGGATATTGGGCAACCACCTGCTGCAGAATGCCTTTCACCTTGTCGGTATGACCGAGGCGGCGCTCTACATCAGCCAGCTTGTACAGCGAGTCCGGCACTTTGGCGTGCTTGGGATATAGCTGCGAAACCTTGGCGAAAGCCTGACCCGCACCTTGCAGATCGCCCTTTGCCAGGTTTACCTCACCCAACCAGTACTGGGCATTGCCCGCGTATTGGCTGTTCGGGTATTTGCGCAGGAACGCGGCAAAAGCCTGGCTGGCCTTGTCGAAATCCTTGGCTTTGATCAGGTCGAAAGCGGCATCGTAATACAGCTTTTCCTTGGCCGGATCAGCCGGTTCGCTACTTGCAGCAGGCGCTTGGGCAGCCGTACCGGCAGCAGCACTTGCGTCGCCACCGGCAGAAGAATTCTCAGGAGTCGCGGCAGGTGCAGCACCGGATCCTATGCGCCGATCAAGATCCTGGTATCGCTCCAGGGATTCTTGTTTCATGCGCGCAACCTGATTTTGCAGTTCTTCAATCACACCTTGCTGGCGCGATATCTGATCCTGCATTTGTTGCAGTTGATTGAACAGCATGCCTTGTGCCGAGGTAGGGGCCGAAGCCGCTCCCCCGGCATAGGCGCCGTTCGTACCGTAACCCGCAGGCGGATAACTACTCCCGCTATTGTTATAACCGGAGTTGTCATCGACCACAGGAACCGCAGCCCACGCCGCAAGCGGCAGGAGGCTGAGAGCCAGAACAGTTACAGCACGACGGCACGTTCGCATATCGAATTACTTACGCAGTTCGACGCGACGGTTTTGAGCCCAGGACTGCTCGTCGTTGCCGGTAGCAACTGGACGCTCTTCGCCGTAGGAAACCAGTTCCAGCTGAGCTGGGGAAACACCTTGCAGTACCAGGTAGCGCTGAACGGCTTTCGCACGACGCTCGCCCAGTGCCATGTTGTACTCACGAGTACCACGTTCGTCGGTGTTGCCTTCCAGAACAACGCGAGCGCCGTTTGCTTTCAGGTCTTTGGCGTGAACATCCAGAGCGCGCATGGCTTCTGGCTTCAGGTCCGAGCTGTCGTATTCGAAGTAGAAGGTGGTGATTGCGCGCAGAGCAGCTTCTTCGCTCAGGGAACCGTCAACGGCACCAGTGTTTGCGCCGTAACCAGCGTTTGGATCAACAGCGCCTTCACCGGCGTTGTCGCCGCCTTTGGACGAGCAACCTACAGCTACAGCCATGGCCAGAGCCAGCGCAGCAAATTTACCAAACTTCAGCATTTCCATCGTGAAACTCCTAATGAACCCCAGTGTGTTAAGTAAAACGTGTAGCGCCCGCTCACTTCAGGTAAGGGGACCAGGACGGTTCTCTGACTTCGCCTTGAGCGGTAGGAAGCGGGAGCCTAACGCGTCCATTAATGGACACGAGCATCAAGACTCCCCGGCCCTGCTGGCGGGTGGCGTAGATTACCATGGTGCCGTTGGGCGCAACAGTGGGTGACTCGTCCAGAGTGCTATCAGTGAGGATCTTTACACTGCCGCGCTGCAAATCCTGGGCCGCCACCTTGAAATTGGTGAAACCGTCCTGGCGATGGATCATCACCAGGGTCTTTTCATCAGCCGAAAGCTTCGGGTTGGCATTGTAGTTGCCAATGAAGGTCACACGCTCAGCACCACCACCGCTTACGCTGGTTTTGTAGATCTGCGGCTTGCCGCCACGGTCGGAGGTGAAGTAGATGGTCGAGCCATCTTTGCCCCAGAACGGTTCGGTATTGATGCCCGGACCTGCGGTTACACGGGTGATCTGACGCGATGCAAGGTTCATCACGTAAATATCCGGGTTACCGTCTTTGGACAGCACGAATGCCAGGCGATCGCCATTCGGCGACCAGGCTGGCGCGCCGTTCAGGCCTTCGAAGTTGGTGATCTGCTCACGGCGACCGGTGTCGATGTTCTGCATGAAGATGCGCGGACGCTTCTGCTCGAACGACACATAGGCGATGCGTTTGCCATCCGGAGCGAAACGCGGCGACAGGATCGGCTCACGCGATTGCAGCAGAGTCACGGCCCGGGCACCATCGTAGTCCGAACGCTGCAGGGTGTAGCGAGTGTTCTTCTCGGAGAAGCGCTCCGCCGTCACGTAAAGCAGACGGGTCGAAAACGCACCCGGGATACCGGTGAGCTTTTCGAACGACTGGTCAGCGATGAAGTGCGCCATGTCGCGCAGTTGCTCGGTGGTACCGGAAACACTGCCGTCAGCCACTTTCTGTTCGGTGGCAACGTTGAACAGTGCCCACTGGACCTGCAGGCGACCGCCTGCTGGAGCGATGCTGCCGACCATCATGTATTGCGCACCTACCGCCTTCCAGTCACGGAAGATGATTTCGCTCGGCTGGCTTGGCTGACTGATCATGTTTTGCTTGGGAATCGGCGAGTAGTAGCCCGAGTTCCGCAAATCGTTACCAATGATTTCAGCTATGTCGTCCGGCAGAACAGCACCGCCCTGGAAACCGAACGGTACAACAGCGATCGGGGTGGCCCGATCACTACCGCTGGTGACCAGAATGTTTTTTTCCTCAGCCATCGCGATCCCTGCCATGCAGCAGATCACGACCAGCATTCCTCGAAGAAGGTTTCTCACAAGGCTAGATCCTCAGGTGTGAATGTCATCTTGAATGAACGATACGGAGCGAAATCGCTCGGCTTCATTCCCTGCATTTCTGTCAAACGTCCAATATTCTTCACTGCCGCCACTGCCGAAGCATCGAACGGACCATCGCCACTGGACTTGGACACGTTGACCGTAGTCACCGTGCCGTCCGGCAACATGCCGATTTGCAGCACGACCGTCATGCCTTTGCGCGCTGAAGGTGGACGTGCCCACCCCTCTGCGGCTCGCGCACGAATCAAGTCATCGAAACTGCCCGCGACTTCGTCACCCTGCTCATCAGCCAAGGCCTGCTGGCGCTGCGGCGTGTCGGAAAGCAAATCTGCCAGGGCCTGAGCCTTTTTCTCTTCGGCGGATTTACGTGCCGCTTCCTGCGATTTCTTCTTCGCAGCATCGGCAGCAGCTTTCTTCTTCGCGTCGTCGGCGATTTTCTTCTTCGCCTCTTCAGCTTCAGCTTTCTTCTTGGCGTCTTCGGCGGCTTTCTTCTTCGCGTCTTCGACGATCTTCTTCTTGGCTTGTTCAGCGGCCGCTTTCTTGGCCTCTTCTTCAGCAGCCTTTTTCGCTTCTTCTTCGGCTTTCTTCTTGGCTATATCAGCCAATTGTTTCTCTTCTGCCTTCTTGGCTTCGGCGGTCTTCTTCGCTTCATCGGCTTTCTTGGCTTCATCAGCCTTTTTCGCCTCGTCCGCTTTTTTGGACTCGTCGGCCTTCTTGGCTTCCTCGGCCTTTTGAGCCGCTTCTTCTTTCTTTTGTTCCGCAGCTTTCACCGCTTCCTGCTCGACCTTTTTCTGCTCCATCTGTTCGACTTCGGTCTGACGTGCGGCGGACTTCTTCGCCTCACCCGCAATCTTCTGATTGGTCTGGGTGGTTGCCTGACTTTTCGATTTCAGCTGGTACAGGGTCGCCTGGACAATCGGCTTGGCCGGAGGCAGTTCCGGTGTGAAGGCAAAACTGACAAACAGCATGCCGAACACCAGCACGTGCAAGACAATCGCCCAGACACTAGGCCAGAAGAAGCTCTCCGAGGCGGACGGCTCTCTCTGTTGCCGCATCAGGGGGCCTCGGTAATCAAACCAACATTACCGACCCCGGCTTTCTGCAACCCGCCCATGGCACCCATGACGGCACCATAGTCAACGGTTTTGTCGCCACGGATAAAGACCTGAGTACGCTTGCCGCCTTCGTTGCCGGCACGAATGATCTTGGTCACCGCATCGGTCATTTGCGGCAGGGTCATGGCCCTGTCCTGTTGCTTCTCGGTGTCGACTTCACTGCCAAGGTTCCAGTAGTAGGTCTTGTCAGCCTTGATCGAAATGGTCAGGACCTGGGTGTTGTTGTCCTGCGGCAAGGCTTCGCTGGAAACCTTGGGCAGATCAACTTTCACGCCCTGATTGAGCATCGGCGCGGTCACCATGAAGATGACCAGCAGCACCAACATCACGTCGATGTAGGGCACTACGTTCATCTCGGCAACCGGCTTGCGCTTTTTGCGAGCTCGAGCGATTAAAGCCATTGGAAATTACCTGCTTATTCTTCGCTGGTGTGCACTTTGCGGTGCAGGATCGCCTGGAATTCATCGGCGAAGGTGTAGTAGCGGCTCAGCAAGGTTTCGCTGCGTGCAGAGAAACGGTTGTAAGCAATAACGGCCGGAATCGCGGCGAACAGACCGATCGCCGTGGCGATCAAGGCCTCAGCGATACCCGGGGCCACCGTGGCGAGGGTCGCTTGCTGGGCGCTGGCCAGACCGCGGAAGGAGTTCATGATGCCCCAAACGGTACCGAACAGACCGATGTACGGGCTGACCGACCCCACAGTGGCGAGGAACGGCAGGCTTTGCTCCAGTTTCTCTTCTTCACGGGAAATGGCTACGCGCATGGCACGGGCCACGCCTTCCATCACGGCTTCAGGATCGACGCCGGGCTGCTGACGCAGACGGGAGAACTCCTTGAAACCGGCGCGGAAGATCTGCTCGACGCCGGAATCCGGATCCGGGTTGCTGCCGGCCTGACGATACAGTTTGGACAGATCGATACCCGACCAGAAGCGCTCCTCGAAGCTCTCCAGGGCACGTCGACCGGCACGCAGCAGATTACTGCGCTGAAAGATCATGATCCATGAGGTCACCGATGCGGCTACCAGGGTCAACATTACCAACTGCACCACGATGCTGGCATTGCTGACCAGGCTCCACATGGAGGAATGGTCGACGACGTTAGCTTCCACGCTTTATCTCCTGCTTAGAGTGTGTACCCGGGCCGCCCACGTCGGCAAAGGCCGCACGCAGGTCTTCGGGAAGGGCCCGGGGTTTCAAACTGTTAGTGCGCACACAGGCCACCAAAAACTGCCCTTCACAGAGCAGCACATTATCCGTAGCCCGCCTGACCTGCTGTTTAAAGCGCAGGCTGGCACGGTTCAATTCGATTACTTCAGCGCTTACCAGCAGTTCGTCGTCCAGTCGCGCCGGCGCGTGGTAACGCGCTTCGCTGGAATGCACGACAAACAACAGGTCATCCCCTGCCAGCTGCGATTGGGCAAAGCCCAGCTCGCGGAGCCGCTCGGTTCGAGCCCGTTCCATAAACTTGAGGTAATTAACGTAATACACGATGCCGCCCGCATCGGTGTCCTCGTAATAAACGCGACAACGATGTGCGAACGGCTCAAGCCCGTTTTGCGCGCGCATACTCTAGTGCTTACTCCTCAGGTTGCCAATCCGGCCAGGCAACTGTTTTTTCGTTGTTCAAAGGCTTTACCGTAAAAGTACCGTCCTCTGACAGTACAAACCCTGAATAAATCGACAACAAATGTGTATTAATCGTCCACGGCATCGAGAAACTCGTCTACCACGGGCATCTCACCCATTCGTGACGGAACATTTAAACCGAAATGCAGGTACGCATGGCGCGTCACTACCCTGCCCCGCGGTGTGCGCATGATGTAGCCCTGCTGAATCAGGTACGGTTCCAGCACATCTTCGATGGTGTGGCGCTCCTCGCTGATCGCTGCCGCGAGGCTGTCGATCCCGACCGGACCGCCATCGAACTTCTCGATCATGGTCAACAGCAAACGCCGGTCCTGATGATCGAAACCGTGTTCGTCGACATCCAGCAGGTTCAGCGCCAGATCGGCAACCGATTTGGTGATATGCCCCTTGGCCCGCACTTCAGCAAAATCGCGCACCCGGCGCAGCAGGCGGTTGGCAATGCGTGGCGTACCACGGGCACGACGAGCAATTTCGAAGGCGCCTTCCGGATCCAGCGGCAGGCCGAGGATATTCGCCGAACGACTGACAATCGTCGACAGATCCGCCGTGCTGTAGAACTCAAGGCGCTGGACGATACCAAAGCGGTCCCGCAGCGGGTTGGTCAGCATGCCGGCGCGGGTGGTCGCACCGACCAAGGTAAACGGCGGCAGGTCGAGCTTGATCGAACGGGCCGCCGGCCCTTCACCGATCATGATGTCGAGCTGGAAATCCTCCATTGCCGGGTACAGCACTTCTTCGACAATGGGCGACAGGCGATGGATTTCGTCGATGAACAGCACATCGTGCGGTTCAAGATTGGTCAACAACGCGGCCAGATCACCGGGGCGCTCAAGCACCGGGCCCGAAGTGCTCTTGATCGACACGCCCATTTCCTGGGCAATGATGTTGGCCAGCGTGGTTTTACCCAGACCCGGCGGACCGAAAATCAGCGTGTGGTCGAGCGATTCACTACGGCCACGGGCAGCCTGGATGAACAGTTCCATCTGCTCGCGCACGGTCGGTTGGCCAATGTAGTCAGCCAGGCTGACCGGACGAATGGCCCGATCCTGGACTTCTTCGCGCTCACGCGGGCTATGCGCGGCAGCGATCAGACGATCAGCTTCAATCACTTAAATCATTCCCTTCAGGGCGCGGCGGATCATGTCTTCACTGCTCAGATTCTTGTCCTTGATCGCGGAAATGGCCTTGCTGGCTTCCTGCGGCTTGTAACCCAGGGAAATCAGTGCGCTGACCGCATCGTTTTCGGCGGTATTGACCGGCGCCGGGCCATCCGGCTGGTTCGGCACCAGGGCAAACATGGCCGGCGAGGTTTCCCAGGCCTTGAAGCGATCTTTCAGTTCGACCAACAAACGCTCGGCGGTTTTCTTGCCGACGCCGGGCACCTTGGTCAGCGCCGAAGTGTCCTGGGACTGCACGCAGCGAATCAATTCATCGACTTCCAGACTCGACATCAATGCCAGCGCCAGTTTTGGCCCGACACCATTGAGACGGATCAACTCGCGAAAAAAGTCTCGCTCACGCTTGCCGGCAAAACCATAGAGTAACTGCGCGTCTTCGCGTACGACCAAATGGGTGTGCAGGGTCAGCGGCTCACCGACCGACGGCAGGCGGTAAAGGGTGGTCATGGGCACTTCCAGCTCATACCCGAGGCCGTTTACATCCAGAATCAGGTGCGGCGGCTGTTTCTCAGCCAGGGTGCCGCGCAAGCGTCCAATCACGTTTCAGATCCTTGAGCGTTGGCCAGCCGTTGGCTGGCGACAGTCAGAGCGAAGACGTCGGGCCGACAACACAGGCGCCAAACCTTTCGCTCCGTAAATTTGATGCTGATGCTATCAGAGACGCAGGCGCCCGCCACGACTGCGTGCTGTTCCCAGGCCATGCGGCAACAGGCTGGAGCGGGTGTGCGCGTGACAAATGGCAATCGCCAGGGCATCGGATGCATCGATTTGCGGTTTGCTGGTCAGCTTGAGCATGTGCATGACCATCATCTGCACCTGCTCTTTATTCGCCGCGCCAGTGCCGACTACGGCCTGTTTGACCTGGGTCGCCGTGTATTCGGCAATCTCCAGACATTCTTCCGCGCCGGCGACAATCGCGGCTCCACGGGCCTGTCCCAACTTCAGCGCCGAATCGGCGTTTTTCGCCATGAACACCTTTTCGATGCCCATGGTGACCGGGCCGTAGGTCTGAATGATTTCACGCACACCGCGATAGACGATTTGCAGACGCTCATGCAATTCGCCAGCACCGGTGCGAATGCAACCCGAGGCCACATAAATGCAGCCGCCGCGTCCGGTATCGCGAACAATGCCGTAACCGGTGATACGCGAACCGGGGTCGATACCAAGAATTAAAGTCATAACGCCTGCAGGTTCGGTGAAAACACGATTTTCAAAACGACGAATGACCAATACGGGAGCGGGCTTGCTCGCGAAAGCGGTGTGTCATTCAGCATGTAAATCTGCTGATACGCCGCATTCGCGAGCAAGCCCGCTCCCACATTCAAGCCTGGTCGCTCTTAACCGAGCTGAGCGGCCACGTCTTCCGGGATGTCCGCGTTGGAATAGACGTTCTGCACGTCATCCAGGTCTTCAAGCATGTCGATCAGCTTGAGCACCTTTTCCGCGCCGTCCAGATCCAGTTCGGCGCTGGTGGTCGGCTGCATGACGATTTCCGCGTCATCACCCTTGAACCCGGCCGCTTCCAGCGCGTTTCGTACGGCGTAGAAGCTGGTGAACGAGGTGAAAACGTCGATCGATCCGTCTTCGTGGGTGACCACGTCGTCGGCATCGGCCTCCAGAGCCGCCTCGGTCAACGCGTCTTCGTCAACGCCCGGCGCGAAGCTGATCTGCCCCTTGCGTTCGAACAGGTACGCCACCGAACCGTCAGTACCGAGGTTACCGCCACATTTGCTGAACGCATGGCGTACCGCTGCTGCTGTGCGATTGCGGTTGTCGGTCATGCATTCAACCATCACCGCCACGCCGCCAGGGCCGTAACCTTCGTAGGTCAGCTCTTCGACGTTGTCCGCTTCGGTCGCACCGGCGCCACGCGCAACGGCACGATCGATGATGTCGCGGCTCATGTTCGCGCTCAGCGCCTTGTCCAGGGCCAGACGCAGACGCGGGTTGGAACCCGGATCACCGCCGCCCTGACGGGCCGCAACGGTCAGCTCGCGGATCCACTTGGTGAAAATCTTGCCTCTCTTGGCATCCTGACGTTCTTTGCGGTGCTTGATGTTCGCCCACTTGGAATGACCTGCCATAACTCGCTCCGAATTCTCTTTGAAACGTCGCCCGCCGCGCATGTCGCGCAGCCAGCAAACAAAAAAATCTCGACCTGCTTTCTACAGAAAGAAAAAAGGCGCATCCGAAGATGCGCCTTCAGGCCCGTCTTACTCAGCCTTTGGCGTTTCACGCAAACGAATGTGCAGTTCGCGCAGTGCCTTGGCATCCACCACACCCGGTGCTTGCGTCATCACGTCGGCAGCACTCTGGGTTTTCGGGAAGGCGATCACTTCACGGATCGACTGGGCGCCGGTCATCAGCATCACCAGACGGTCCAGACCGAAGGCCAGACCACCGTGCGGCGGCGCACCGTATTTCAGCGCGTCGAGCAGGAAGCCAAACTTCTCTTCCTGTTCCGCTTCATCGATACCCAACAGACGGAATACCGACTGCTGCATTTCCTTGCGGTGGATACGGATCGAACCGCCACCCAGTTCGGTGCCGTTCAGCACCATGTCGTACGCACGCGACAGAGCGCCAGCCGGGTTGGCTTCCAGCTCTTGCGGCGTGCACTTCGGCGCGGTGAACGGGTGGTGCAGCGCGGAGAAGCTGCCATCGTCGTTTTCTTCGAACATCGGGAAGTCGACGACCCACATTGGCGCCCACTCGCAGGTCAGCAGCTTCAGGTCGTGACCGAGCTTGATGCGCAGTGCGCCCAGCGCTTCGCTGACGATCTTGGCCTTGTCGGCGCCGAAGAACACGATGTCGCCATCGACTGCGCCAACGCGATCGAGGATCACGTTCAGCTTGTCTTCCGGGATGTTTTTCACGATCGGCGATTGCAGACCTTCAACACCAGCAGCGCGCTCGTTGACCTTGATGTACGCCAGGCCCTTGGCACCGTAGATGCCGACGAACTTGGTGTAATCGTCGATCTGCTTGCGCGGCATGCTCGCCCCGCCTGGAACGCGCAACGCAGCGATACGGCATTTCGGATCGTTGGCCGGGCCGCTGAACACCTTGAAATCGACTTCTTTCAACTGATCGGCAACGTCGACCAGTTCCAGCGGGTTACGCAGGTCTGGCTTATCGGAACCGTAACGACGCATGGCCTCTTCGAAAGTCATGTGCGGGAAATCGCCGAACTCCAGACCCAGCACTTCCTTGAACAGATTGCGGATCATTTCTTCGGTCAGGCCCATGATCTCTTTTTCATCGAGGAAGCTGGTCTCGATGTCGATCTGGGTGAATTCCGGTTGACGGTCAGCGCGCAAGTCTTCGTCGCGGAAGCACTTGGCGATCTGGTAGTAACGGTCGAAGCCGGCCACCATCAGCAGTTGCTTGAACAGTTGCGGCGATTGCGGCAGGGCAAAGAACGAACCGGCATGGGTACGGCTCGGCACCAGATAGTCACGCGCGCCTTCCGGAGTAGCACGGGTCAGGATCGGTGTTTCGACGTCGAGGAAGCCGTTTTCGTCGAGGAAGCGACGGATGCTGGTGGTCATACGCGAACGCAGACGCAGCTTCTCGGCCATTTCCGGGCGACGCAGGTCGAGGAAGCGATAGCGCAGGCGGGTTTCTTCGCCAACGTCAGAGAACTCGTTCAGCGGGAACGGCGGGGTTTCCGACTCATTCAGCACTTCCAGCTCGTAGCCCAGGACTTCGATCATGCCCGACGCCATGTTGGCGTTGGTGGCACCGGCCGGACGCAGGCGAACCTTACCGGTGATTTTGACGACGTATTCGCTGCGCACGCGATCGGCGGCGGCGAAGCTCTCGGCGCGATCCGGGTCGAATACCACCTGAGCCAGACCATCACGATCACGGATATCGAGGAAAATCACCCCGCCGTGGTCGCGACGACGGTGAACCCATCCGCAAAGGGTAATTTCCTGGCCTTCCAGGCTTTCGTTCAGTTGGCCGCAATAGTGGCTGCGCATCATGGTAGTGGTTCGCTTCTCGTAATTCGAAATTCGGTGGAGATCCCGCCGCACTCAAGCATTGTGCGACTGACGGAAACTCACGCGTGTCGTTCGACCGGGGTTTGAACCCTAGTCAGATTTGTCGCCACCGGCCAGATTCTTCTTGGTTCCGGTCTTGAAATCGGTTTCGTACCAACCGCTGCCGCTAAGGCGAAAGCCGGGCATGGACAGCTGCTTCTTGAGCTCTGGCGCCTGGCAGGCAGGGCAGTCGACCAGCGGTGCCTCGCTGATCTTTTGAATGGCTTCCAACTGATGACCACAGGAAGCGCATTGGTAATCGTACATCGGCATGGGGGGTGTCTCGGCGATCAGATTGCCACCGCGCGCAGGGCTTTGCGGCGAAAGAGCGGGATTATATCCATTAAATGCGGCCTGTGCAGCCGTAAGACTGCACAGGCCGCGACCTCGTTTGCAACCACTGTGTCAAAGCGAATTGACCGGTGTGGCTTACTTGACCCCGTTCATGACGCACACCACTCGCACCAGAGCGCTGAAATTTTTCACGCCGCCATGACGCAGATGCACCTCACGATCAACGTGGGACAACAGCGAACTGATCGAACAACAATTATCTGCGGCCATATCGCCGAGGATATTCCAGTAAACCTGCTCAAGTCGCAGGCATGTCGCGTATCCGTTCAAACGCACGGATCGGGACAACGGCTGAATCAATGACATGTCGAATTCGTTGACGAACGGATCGACTTTCAACTCATGTGGCAAGCCGACAATCCTGTCGCCCCGCCTGTCTCCTTCTACCATATCGGTGACACTCCTTTGCCATCTCTGCTTGTTTTCAAAGCCACATCCTGTGACTTCATAAAAGCGCAGACGCAAAGTTATATCCAGATGACTTGGTGACCATCACCGTAGGATAAGCCAACGACACAGGTACGAATCCGGACAGCACGCGAGCAGTCCGCAGACCTGCTCGCATGCCAGGGTTATGCTTGGAGCAAAGCGCGCAGCATCCATGCGGTTTTCTCGTGAACCTGCATGCGCTGGGTCAACAGGTCGGCAGTCGGCTCATCACTGACCTTGTCGAGCAACGGGAAGATGCCGCGCGCGGTGCGGGTCACGGCTTCCTGCCCATCGACCAGTTGCTTGATCATGTCTTCAGCGCTCGGTACGCCCACCTCTTCCTTGATAGAGGACAGACGTGCGTAAGTGGCATAGGCGCCCGGTGCCGGAAAGCCCAGCGCGCGAATGCGTTCGGCAATCAGATCCACGGCCAGCGCCAGTTCGTTGTACTGCTCTTCGAACATCAAATGCAGCGTACGAAACATCGGGCCTGTGACGTTCCAGTGGAAGTTATGGGTTTTCAGATACAGCACGTAGGTGTCCGACAGCAGACGCGACAGCCCCTCGACGATGGACTTGCGATCCTCTTCACTGATACCGATATCGATTGCCATGTTTACCCCCTAACGGCGATTGAATTCATCCAACAGGTGCAGGCCCACTCTAGCAAGGCTGTCGCCAGCCCGCAGCCTCGAAAACCTGAACAGGCTGCGACAAAAAGACCGGCGCTGTGCCGCTGGCCGGGCTGATTTGAGTAGCAGCAGGCTTTGCTGTTAAATAGGCAGTGTGTCGCTACGCCCCGTTTTTCGGGGTTTCGCGCATAGGCTGATGCCGTGTACGTGTCCACCGCCTCTTATTTTGTCCCGAAGCGAACCGTGCATCTTCAGCTCTTCCTTGTGAGCCGTTATAAAGTGAGCCATTCAAAATGTTGAAAATCGTCCACCTGCTGATGGGCGCAGCGGCATTGCTGCTGTCGTTCATACCTAGCCTGAAATCCGAAGCCGTTCCTTACCTGCAACAACCCGATGCACTTTACCTGGCCTTTTTCGGCCTGCTGAACCTGGTGATTGCTCCAGTGATTCCTTACTGGAACAAAGGCCCGCGCCAGCATCTGCAAAACCTAGTCAGCGCGCTTCTGGTGCTGACTGTCGTCCTGCAAACCTTGACCCTGATCGCGCCGATGCCCGTCATCGCCGGCCAACCAGCGGTGTTGTTCAGCCTGGTGATTGCCCTGACAGCCGTAATCCTGCACCTGGCCGTCAGCTTCTATAGATCTTCACCTGCCGCCGCGCCAACCAGCTACGACATGACCAACCGCGATACCGGCACCGTCAAGTGGTTCAACACGTCCAAAGGCTTCGGCTTTATCTCCCGGGATTCCGGTGATGATATTTTCGTGCACTTTCGCGCGATCCGTGGCGAAGGCCACCGCGTTCTGGTCGAAGGCCAGCGCGTGGAGTTCTCGGTGATGAACCGGGACAAGGGCCTGCAAGCCGAGGACGTGATCGCGGCTTTGCCGCGTCGCTGATCCCAGGCAATAAAAAACCGCGAACAGCCAGACTGTTCGCGGTTTTTTTATGCCTGCACAAAACAGTGCTGTGGCTCAATAGTGCGGGGGTGGCGCCTCTTCCTCAAAGGATTCGAACTGCCCGACCATTTCTTCCTGACGCTTGAGCAGTGCGGCCATTTGCAATTGCAGGCGCTCGACCACCAGTTGCTGCGCCACCAGCACATCGTTCAAGGCCTGAATGGTGTCATCCTGAAACGCCAAACGGCTTTCCAGATCGTTAACGCGTTGTTCCAGACTCATGACTCAGCCCTCCAAAAAGGTGAAATCATCGGTCAGCACGACACGCAATCGATCGCGAATAGCGGCCACCTCTTCGCTGCCATAAGGCTTGGCCGGGTGCTTGCCCCACACAGGCGCTGGCCAGGCGGCGTCATCGCGTTTTCGCACTATCACATGCATGTGCAACTGGCTGACCACGTTACCCAACGCTGCGACATTCATTTTGTCGGCATCGAACAAGTCTTTGAGCAACTCGGCCAATGCGGTGGTTTCCAACCACAATTGCTGTTGATCGGCGACATCCAACTGAAACAACTCACTGATATCGTCACGACGAGGTACCAGGATGAACCAAGGGTAGCTGGCGTCGTTGGACAGCAGCAGCCGGCAGAGCGGGAAGTCGCCGATGGCAAGGGTGTCCTGTTGTAGTCGTGAATCTAAAGCAAACACTGCGCGCACTCCCGGCTGATCTACATAATTGAGCTTAGCGGCCTCGCCCGAGGGCGGCGCGCCAAGCGACAGACAGGCAGCATACCTGCGAATGCGCCCGTCTTCACGACGGCAATGCCGTTGGGCATTCTCCGAACGCCCCGAGATGGGACATTTATCGACACCCTGCACCAACGCGGGCCCCGGATTGAAGAGCAGCACACGAAAATGACCGAAAACCCTGAAACACTTGAGACCAACCTCAACCCGAACGGTATGAATCTGGTACAGCCGTAAAATTTTTTGCACCAAAACCGCACAATGCGTCTACGCTCAATGCGCAAGGCATCCGCCAAATACTCACCTGTGGGGTGAACCGGTAACGTTTTTGGTTGTCACGCGCTTGCAACGGCACGGCAACACCATAAGAACAATCGCGTCAAGCCCTGAGAACCGAGGGGCTTTTCGCCCAGTATTTATGAGGCTTTTACAGGTAAAAACAGGCGTTCAGAAAAAAAGCCACACCGAAATTGCGGTTTGTGCACGCTTGTTGCATTCGTACTCATATGGACTCTAAGCGCACCACGGGACGTGGGAGCCTTAAGACCAACAAAAACAGTGGCAAGGCTGCCCGATGGAGATTCAAGTGTTTTGCCAGGGACTCTTTTTTAGCGATGCAAAAGGCTAGAAAAACAGCGAAAAGTTGTCGGTCCGATTGCATCGGTACTGTGAATTTGCGACATCTACCCAGCCATCTGCGACAGTGTCGTAAAGAAGGTGAAAGGTTGGACTCGCAAGTATCGCCAACATTGTCAGCGTGATATAAGTTTGCGCCGACACAAAAAGAAAGAGCCGCCCAGATAATAAAACAGGTGGGACGGCAGTACTCTTCTAAAAACCAAAGGAGCAAATCACGATGCGCGTGATGAAGTGGAGCATGATCGCCCTGGCTGTTGCAGCAGGCACCTCGCAGTTCGCAATGGCGTCTTCCCAAGAGGAATCCAAGGGCTTTTTTGAAGATCAGAGCCTGAATGTTCACAGCCGTATGCTGTACATGAACCGTGATTTCAAAAATAACCCCAGCACTTCGCAAAGTTATCGCGAAGAGACGGGTCTCGGCCTACGTGCTACGTACGAGTCGGGCTTTACCCAGGGCACCGTAGGTGTCGGTGTAGATGCCTTGGCCAATGGCATGATCAAACTGGACAGCGGCCGTGGCCGTACCGGTAACAGCATGTTCGGTCGTGATAGCGAAGGCCGGCCAGAAGACACCCAATCGAAGGTTGGCGGTGCAGTTAAGTTCCGTCTGTCCGACACTGTCCTGAAATATGGTAACCAATACGTTGCCAGCCCTGTCTTCTCGACAGACGACAGCCGCGTGCTGCCAGAAGTTGCTACCGGCACCATCATCACCAGTAAAGAAATCAAAGGTCTGGAACTGACCGCCGGTCGCTTCTCCGCTCTGAGTTCGCAGACTGGTATGGGCCGCGACAGCATCAACGGACCGCACAACCCAGGCCTGACCAGCGCCAACATTGCCGGCGCTACCTACCAGTTCACCGACAACTTTGTAGCTGGCGTGGCTGCTTCCGATGTAGATGACTACTTCAAGAAGCAATACATAAACGCTAACTACACCCTGCCGATCAACGAAGATCAGTCCCTGAACTTCGACTTCAACGGCTATCGCTCCAAGAGCCAGGGTCAAGAACTGAGCGGCGATGTTGACAACCGCATCTGGTCCCTCGCAGCTGCCTATAGCATCGGCGCTCACAAGTTCACCTTGGCTCACCAGCGCTCTACCGGTGACACAGGTTATGTTTACGGCGTTGACGGCGGTGGCACTATCTTCCTCGCCAACTCCATCCAATACTCCGACTTCAACGGCCAAGATGAGCGTTCCTGGCAGGCTCGCTACGACCTGAACATGAAAACCTACGGCGTTCCTGGCCTGAGCTTCATGACTCGTTACGTCCGTGGTGACAACATCACCACTGGCGCCGAAGAAGGTAAAGAACACGAGTTCGACTTCGAAACCAAGTACGTTATGCAAAGCGGTCCGGCCAAAGACCTGTCTTTCCGCTTGCGTAGCGCGATCTACCGTGCAAACTCCTCTTATAACGGCATCAACGGCAACGACAACAACGACACCCGCCTGATCATCGAATACCCGCTGAGCATTTTGTAATTCAGCGCTAGTTCGAACACGGCAACAAAAAAACGCTCACCTGATCCAGGTGAGCGTTTTTTTTGTATCTGGTTTCATACAGTCTTTAATTGTTGCTAGTTAGATAGCAACCTAACAATGCAACACCGACGAAACCTTCAGGTTGTAACCCAGATGTTATTGCGGCGCGGTTTCCTGAACCACACGAATGACTCGCTGTGGAAACGGAATATCAATCCCTGCAGCCTTCAAGCGATCCCGTGATTGTTCGTTAAACATGAACATCACATCCCAGTAATCCGCGGTTTTAACCCACGCTCGCAGGGAGACCGTGATCGAGCTGTCGCCCAAGGTAGAAATCACCGCCTGTGGCGCTGGATCTTGCAGAACACGCTCATCCTTGGCCAGATCCAGCAGCACCTGACGCGCTTGCTGCAGATCGGCTTCGTAATCCACACCCACATCGAACACAACCTTGCGGGTTGGCTGACGGTTGGTGTTGGTAATGATGCCGTTCGACAGGTTGCCGTTCGGCAGGATGATGGTTTTGTTGTCGCCAGTCCGCAGCACGGTGTGGAAAATCTGGATGCTGTCGACCGTACCCGACACGCCTTGCGCCTCGATCCAGTCACCGATACGGAACGGACGGAACAGCAGAATCAGCACGCCGCCAGCAAAGTTAGCCAGGCTGCCCTGCAATGCCAGACCGATGGCCAGGCCGGCAGCACCGATGGCTGCAACAAACGAGGTGGTTTCCACACCGATCATCGAAGCGACGCTGACGATCAGCAGCACTTTGAGAATGACATTGGCCAGCGTACTGATAAAACCTTGCAGCGCCAGGTCGGCGTTACGCAGAGCCAATAAGCCACCGAGCTTGCGCGTGACCTTGTTGATCAGCCACCAGCCGATGGCCAACGTGATCACTGCCAGTAGCACGCGGCTGCCGTATTCCATGATCATCGGGATCCACGCTTGGGATGCCTTGACCAGGTTATCCACTTCAGCATTCAAATCCATGTTCTATCTCCTGATTTCCGGCTACGCGGCACGCAAAGAATAAGTAGCGCAAAAATCCGCCGGGGAAAATAAATCCGAGCGAGAGAGGGTTTGCCCGTGAAAGCGGTGTCTCAGTGAACCTTATTGCTCAATGACACACCGCGTTCGTGAGCAAGCCCACTCCCACAGATTGTGCGGATAGCGCTTAGTCGCGGAAGTTGTTGAACTGCAGCGGCATGCCGAACTCCTTGGCACGCAGGGCCGCGATGGCTTCTTGCAGGTCATCACGCTTCTTGCCGGTAACGCGCACCTGCTCGCCCTGAATGGCGGCCTGTACCTTGAGCTTGGCGTCCTTGATGTGGCCGACGATCTTCTTCGCCAGTTCCTTGTCGATACCTTCCTTGAGCACGGCATCCTGTTTCATCAGCTTGCCCGATGCGTAAGCGTCCTTGACCTCAAGACACTGCACATCGATCTTGCGCTTGACCAAGGCCAGTTTGAGGATCTCGATCATCGCCTCCAGCTGGAAATCGGCTTCAGCGGTCAGGTTGACGGTCAGGTCTTTTTCCTTGAACTCGAAGCTGCCTTTGCCTTTCAGGTCATAACGACGATCGAGTTCCTTCACGGCGTTCTCGACCGCGTTGGTGAGTTCGTGTTTGTCCAGTTCGGATACCACGTCGAACGACGGCATGTAATCTCTCCAATAAAAAGGCGCGCTCGATGAGGATGGAGCGCGCTTGGCTTGCGGTTAAAATCGGGCTCATTATAACGGGTCTTTTCTTACCGACACGGCGAGCCGCACATGCCTGCAACCAATCGAGCAAAAATCTGATGTCTATCCCTTGGCATGTTCTTGGCGCCGGCAGTCTCGGCACTCTTTGGGCTGCGCGCCTGGCTCGCGCTGGCTTGCCGGTCCGGCTGATCGTGCGGGACGCGATGCGCTTGCACAGCTATCAGGCAGCCGGCGGATTAACCCTCGTGGAACAAGGACAAGCCAAGACTTATGCAGTTCCCGGCGAAACGCCGGACAGCCCGCAACCAATCCGTCGCCTGTTGTTGGCCTGCAAGGCCTACGATGCCGAAAGCGCGGTCGCCCTCCTCGCTCCGCGCCTGGCGCCGGATGCCGAATTGATCCTGCTGCAAAACGGCCTGGGCAGCCAGGACGCTGTCGCCGCGCAAGTGCCGCAAGCACGCTGCATCAGTGCCTCCAGCACCGAAGGCGCGTTCCGCGATGGCGACTGGCGCGTGGTGTTTGCCGGCCACGGTTACACCTGGCTTGGCGATGCCGCTCACCCGGTAGCGCCGATCTGGCTGGATGATCTGGAGGCAGCGAATATTCCCCATGAATGGAGCACCGACATCCTCACCCGACTGTGGCGCAAGCTGGCGCTCAACTGCGCGATCAATCCGCTGACCGTGTTGCACAACTGCCGCAATGGCGGCTTGCAGGCGCACCACTGCGAAGTGGCCACGTTGTGCGCAGAACTGGCGGAGTTGCTTCAGCGTTGCGGCCAACCGGTAGCCGCCGACAACCTGCAACAGGAAGTGGAACGAGTGATCCAGGCCACCGCCGCCAATTACTCATCGATGTATCAGGACGTGGCCAACCAGCGGCGCACCGAGATCAGCTATCTATTGGGGCACGCCTGCAAAGTCGCCGCACGCCATCAACTCAACTTGCCGCACCTCAGCCAATTGCAACAACGACTGGTCGCTCATCTGCGCAGCCTCGGATTGCCCAGCGACTGAGCAGCGGCTACGCTGGCCACTTGTTCCCTTGCTGCGATAAACCTGATGCCATTGCGCCAGCGCCTCGAAAACCTGCCCGTCGGCCAGAAACTGCTGGCCGCCCTGCTGGTGCTGTTGACCACTGTCTTGCTCGTCGCCAACCTGACGTTTATCAGCGCCGCTTATTACATCTCCCAGGAAAGCATGGCCCCGCAAGCCTTGCAGACCATCGGCCGGCTGATTGCCAACCCAAGTCTGGTCAGCGAAGCCCTGCAATCGCCGCGCAGCGCCGAACGCCTGCTCAAGGAGCTCGACAGCTATTCACCATTGCGCGCCGCCGCCCTGTATGACGGCAATGGCGAACGACTGGCGCAAGTGCAGCATGGTGACAAGCTCAACTTGCCGGAACACGATCGGCACATCGAAGCCTGGCAACTGACCGAGTTTCGCAGCAATCAATTGATCACCCTGCCCCGCCCTGGCACTTCACCCGGTCATCTGTTGCTGGTGGCCAGCAGCGAATTGCCGATGGCGTTCTACACCGGCACGCTGACCGCGAGTCTCGGCATCCTGATTTTCAGTGTGCTGCTTTGGCTGGTGATTGCCCGGCAGATCAAACGCCTGATCACCCGCCCGATTCACGAACTTGAAGAACTCTCGCGCCAGGTCACCCGCGAAGAGAACTACGCCCTGCGCGCCTCGCGCGGTAACCACGACGAAATCGGCAGTCTTGCCGAGGCGTTCAACACCATGCTCTCGCGCATCGAAGCCCGCGAACAGCAGCTCAAACGCGCCCGCGACGACTCGCAAGCCGCTTTCGATCAAGCTCAGGGGCTGGCCGAAGAAACCCGCCACACCAACCGCAAACTGGAACTGGAGGTCCAGGTGCGCAGCAAGATCGAGAAAAAACTCACCGGTTTCCAGAACTACCTCAACAGCATCATCGACTCCATGCCCTCGGCGCTGATCGCCCTCGACGAGCAGCTCTACGTCACCCAGTGGAACCAGGAAGCCAGTGCCCTGTCCGGCACGCGACTCGACGAAGCGCTGAACCAGCCGATCTTCCTGGCGTTTGAACCGCTCAAGCCGTTTCTGCCGCAGCTCAAGGAAACCGTAGAGCAACACACGGTAGCGAAAATCGAGCGCGTAACCTGGTTCAAGGACGACGAGCCCAAGCACTACGCCCTGACGTTCTACCCGCTGATGGGCGGCGCCGGGCGTGGCGTGGTGATCCGCATCGACGACATCACCCAACGCCTGTCGCTGGAAGAAATGATGGTGCAGTCGGAGAAAATGCTCTCGGTCGGCGGCCTCGCCGCAGGCATGGCCCACGAAATCAATAACCCGCTGGGCGCAATCCTGCACAACGTGCAGAACATCCGCCGGCGCCTGTCGCCGGACCTGCCGAAGAACCTCGAAACCGCCGAACAGCTGGGCATTGAACTCGACACGGTCAACCGCTACCTGCAGGGCCGAGAAGTCCCGAAATTGCTCGATGGCATTCAGCAGGCCGGCGCCCGGGCGGCGAAAATCGTCACCCACATGCTCAGCTTCAGCCGTCGTAGCACCCGGCAACTGGCCCCGTGTGATTTGCCGGCGCTGATTGATCAAGCGGTGGAAATCGCTGGCAACGACTTCGATCTGGCCATCGGTTTTGACTTCAAGGGACAGGCGATCATCCGTCAGTTCGACCCTGCGCTCGGCCCGGTTCCAGGCACGGCCAACGAACTGGAACAAGTCCTGCTCAACCTGCTGAAAAACGCCGCGCAAGCGATTCACCAACGCGAAGACGACAGCGAACCGGGGCGAATCACTTTGCGTACCAGGCTCAATCCACCGTGGGCCGAGATTCAGGTCGAGGACAACGGCATCGGCATGAGCGAGAACGTGCGTAAACGCATTTTCGAACCGTTCTTTACCACCAAGGAAGTCGGCCAGGGCACAGGCCTTGGGTTGTCGGTGTCGTACTTCATCATCACCAATAACCACAAAGGGCAGATGGAGGTGCAATCGGCGCCGGGCCAGGACACCTGCTTCACCCTGCGCCTTCCGCTGGCCCAACCTGCGCCCGTTGCGGCTCAAACCCATCAACTATCGAGGTAACCCATGGGCTTTCGCCTGTCGAAGATTTACACCCGCACCGGTGACACTGGCGAAACCGGCCTGGGCGATGGCCGCCGCGTGCCGAAGGATCACCCACGCATCGAGGCGATTGGCGAAGTCGATACGCTGAACAGCCAGGTCGGCGTATTGCTGGCCGGCCTGATTGCCGAGCGCGAGGCCTATCCGAGCCTGAGTGAACTGATCGAGGTATTGGCGCCTTGTCAGCATCGGCTGTTCGACTTGGGTGGCGAGTTGGCAATGCCGGAATATCAGGCGCTCAACGCAGCGGAAATCGAACGGCTGGAAACGGCGATTGATGTGTGGAATGAGGAGTTGGGGCCGCTGGAGAATTTCATTCTGCCGGGCGGTTCGATGCTGATCGCTCAGGCCCATGCGTGCCGAAGCCTGGCCAGGAGTGCCGAGCGACGCTGTCAGCATTTGAACGCCATTGAGCCGTTGGCCGGGGTTGGGCTGGCATATATCAATCGGCTGTCGGATTTGTTGTTTGTCGCGGCGCGGCTGATTGCGCGGCGGCAGGGGGTGGCGGAGATTCTTTGGCAGCCTGCTGCAAAACCTTCAGGACAGTAGCGCCTGAGCGGACGCCTTCGCGAGCAAGCCCCCAGTTGATTGCATTCCAATTAAAGGAACCCGATCAACTGTGGGAGCGGGCTTGCTCGCGAAGAGGCCAGCAGCATCACCACATATTTCAGCTCTCTGGCCAGAACGCCCGAATCCCCGCCACACCCTGAGCACCAACCCCCCAAGCCTTCTCCCGCTCCGCCGGACCAACGCCGCCGAGCAGGAACACCGGTTTGCTGCAACCTTCGATCAACGCTGAAGCCTGCTCCCAGCCCAGCGGCGTCGCATCCGGGTGAGTCAACGTCGGCTGCACCGGCGACAGGGTCACGAAATCCACCCCCATCTGCTCGGCCAGAGCCAACTCTTCTGCGCTATGGCAAGACGCCGCCAACCAACGCTGCGCCGGCAACGGGCGACCCGCCGCGGCGTATTTGCGCAACTGCGCAGAAGTGATATGCCAACCCGCAGACGGGAAATCACCGAGCCATTCGAACGGCCCTTTGATCATCAACTGCGCTTTACCGGCACACAGACCGGCGGCGTCTACTGCCAGATCGCGGTACTTCGGGTCATAGCCATTGGGCGCGCGCAACTGGATCAGCTTGATCCCGCCAGCAATCGCCTTCTGGATGCCGCGCAACAACGCCGCAGTTTCCAGGTCTTGCGGGGTGATCAGGTACTCAGCAGGTAACCGCGCCGCCGCAACGATCGGCTGGTTGGCGGCCGGGAACTCATAATTCGCCAGTTCCTTGGCGCTCACCCAGACCAATGGCTGGCCTTCGGCGCCATGGGGGGCGCCGCTGAAGCTCGAGACTTCCCAGACATCCAGCAGCACCTGCTTGTCCGGATAGTCATGGAGCACTTTGATCAATGGCCGGGCAGCGCCAACGACGATACCCAACTCTTCCTGCAGCTCACGGGCCAGCGCGCTTTCAACGGATTCGCCAGCCTCGACCTTGCCACCGGGGAATTCCCACAAGCCCCCCTGATGCTGGGTATCGGCACGGCGGGCAATGAGAATCTTGCCACTGTCGTCACGGATGACGGCAGCAGCGACGTGTACACGCTTCACGGGTTCAATTCCTCCAGTCCAGCCTTCTGCCAGGCCTTGAAGGCCGGCCATTGGTAGACGGTTTCAACATAGGCTTCGTCAGCCGCGGGCAGCTTCACCTGATAGGTGCGCAGACGCACGGCAATCGGAGCGAAGAACGCATCGGCCAGGCTCACGCGGCCAAACAGGTACGGCCCTTCTTCTGTGGCGACAGCACGGCATTCGGCCCACAACGCGAGCATGCGTTCGATATCGACCTTCACCTCCGGCGGCACCGGGTTCAGCGGCGCATCGTGGCTGAGGTTGAACGGCATGTGGTTACGCATGGCGAAGAAGCCGCTGTGCATTTGTGCACAGGCGGATCGGGCCTGGGCGCGGGCCGCGATGTCAGTCGGCCAGAGTGACTCGGACGGGAACTGCTCAGCGAGGTATTCGGCAATCGCCAGCGAATCGGCGATGGTACCGCGCGCGGTTTTCAGCAGCGGCACCTTGGCCGTCGGTGAATGCTTGAGCAGTTGCTCACGGGTGTCGGGCGTGCCGAGTTTGATCAGTTCTTCGCTGTAAGGCGCGCCGGTCAGCTCAACAGCCAGCGCAGCACGTAGCGACCATGAGGAAAGCAGTTTGTCGCCGATGATCAGGTGCAGGGACATGGTTTTGGCGCCTTTTCGTCAGAGGAAAAGCTTTGGGACTTGTGGTGTCTGGACTGCCGTCTTCGCGGGCAGCTCATACCCGGCCTGTGGATCAGGTCCGGTATTCGGCGTTGATCTTCACGTATTCATGCGACAGGTCGGTGGTCCAGATCGTTTCGCTGCAATCGCCGCGACCCAGCTCGATACGGATCGTGATCTCTTCCTGCTGCATCACCGCCGAGCCTTGCGCTTCAGTGTAGGTCTCAGCACGAGCGCCACGGCTGGCGATGCACACATCACCAAGGAACACGTCGATCTTGCTCACATCCAGTTCCGGCACGCCGGCACGGCCGACAGCGGCCAGGATGCGACCCCAGTTCGGATCGGAGGCGAACAGTGCGGTCTTGATCAGCGGCGAGTGTGCCACGGTGTAACCGACGTCCAGACACTCCTGATGATTGCCGCCGCCGTTGACTTCAACGGTCACAAACTTGGTCGCGCCTTCGCCGTCACGCACGATGGCCTGGGCCACGTCCATGCACACTTCGAACACCGCTTGCTTGAGTTTGGCAAACAGTTCGCCTTCGGCACGGGTAATTTCCGGCAGAGCCGCCTGGCCGGTGGCAATCAGCATGCAGCAATCGTTGGTCGAGGTGTCGCCGTCGATGGTGATGCGGTTGAACGACTTGTTGGCGCCGTCGAGCATCAGATTTTGCAGCACGTCGCGGGCGACTTTGGCGTCTGTCGCGATGTATCCGAGCATGGTCGCCATGTTCGGGCGAATCATGCCTGCGCCTTTGCTGATGCCGGTCACCGTGAGGGTCACGCCGTCATGCTGGAACTGGCGGCTGGCACCCTTGGGCAGGGTGTCGGTGGTCATGATGCCGGTGGCGGCCGCTTCCCAGTTGTTTTCCGACAGATCATCCAGCGCGGCTTGCAGCGCACCTTCGATTTTCTCGACCGGCAGTGGCTCGCCGATGACACCGGTGGAGTACGGCAGAATCTGATTGGCGTCGACGCCAGTCAGCTCAGCCAATCTGGCGCAAGTGCGCTCAGCCGCGGCCAGGCCTGGCTCGCCGGTGCCTGCGTTGGCATTGCCGGTGTTGGTCAGCAAGTAGCGCACAGCGTTCTGCACGCGTTGTTTCGCCAGGATCACAGGCGCAGCACAAAAAGCGTTCAACGTGAACACGCCCGCCACGGTCGAACCCTCAGCGCAGCGCATCACCACAACATCTTTGCGCCCGGGGCGCTTGATGCCGGCCGAGGCGATACCGAGTTCAAAACCGGCAACCGGGTGCAACGTTGGCAAAGGACCAAGACCAACAGCCATGAATGCGCTCCTTACTCAATGATGTCAGCACCGCCCATCGTTGGGACGGTGGCTTGAATGGCAAAACGCCGCGACGGCAGAAGCCGGTCGCGGCGCGGGTATTTCAGCCGTTGTAACGGGTTTTACTGGATCTGCCCGTGGCAATGCTTGAATTTCTTGCCCGAACCGCAGTAGCACAGTTCGTTGCGGCCCAGCTTCTGCTCGTTGCGCACCGGAGCGGTGGCGAGGGCCACATCGACCTCTTCACCCAACGCGTCCGGTTGATCCAGACCAGGAGCTTCGGCATGTTCGAACTGCAAGCGGGCAGCCAGTGCCTCAGCTTCCTCACGCAGGCGTTGCTCTTCGGCTTCCGGATCTTCGCGGCGCACCTGAACGTGCGACAGCACGCGGATCGAGTCGCGCTTGATCGAATCGAGCAGCTCGGAGAACAGCGTGAACGACTCGCGCTTGTATTCCTGCTTCGGGTTCTTCTGGGCGTAGCCACGCAGGTGGATGCCGTGACGCAGGTGATCCATGGTCGACAGGTGATCTTTCCACAGATCGTCCAGCACGCGCAGAACGATTTGCTTCTCGAAGGAGCGCAGTGCTTCGGCACCGGCCTGATCTTCTTTCTCGTTGTACGCAGCGATCAGCTCGTTCATCAGCTTCTCGCGCAGGGTTTCTTCGTACAGGTGATCGTCTTCATCGAGCCATTGCTGGATCGGCAGTTTCACCCCGAAGTCGCTGGCAAGCGCTGCTTCCAGACCGGCCACATCCCACTGCTCTGGCAGGGACTGCGGCGCAATATGGGCGCTGATGGTCGCGTTGAGCACGTCCTGACGGAAATCGGCGATGGTTTCACCGATGTTGTCGGCGGCCAGCAACGTGTTACGCATGTGATAAATCACTTTACGCTGTTCGTTGTTGACGTCATCGAACTCGAGCAGTTGCTTACGAATGTCGAAGTTACGCCCTTCAACCTTGCGCTGCGCCTTCTCGATCGCGTTGGTCACCATGCGGTGCTCGATCGCTTCGCCCGGCTGCATGCCCAGGGCTTTCATGAAGTTCTTCACCCGGTCAGAGGCGAAGATGCGCATCAGGCTGTCTTCCAGCGACAGGTAGAAGCGGCTGGAACCGGCATCACCCTGACGGCCGGCACGACCACGCAACTGGTTGTCGATACGGCGGGATTCGTGACGCTCGGAGGCGATGACCTGCAAGCCGCCGGACTCCAGCACTTGCTGGTGACGCTTTTGCCAGTCGGCCTTGATCTGGGCAATTTGCTCAGGGGTCGGGTTTTCCAGCGAAGCGACTTCAACTTCCCAGTTACCGCCCAACAGGATGTCGGTACCACGACCGGCCATGTTGGTGGCGATGGTCAGTGCGCCCGGACGACCGGCCTGCGCGATGATCTCGGCTTCTTTTTCGTGGAACTTGGCGTTCAGAACCTTGTGTTCGATGCCTTCCTTCACGAGCAGTGCGGACATGTGCTCGGAGGTTTCGATGGTGGCAGTACCCACCAGCACCGGACGGCCAGCGGCCATGCTTTCCTTGATGTCCGCCACGATCGCCGTGTATTTCTCTTCGGCGGTGAGGAATACCAGGTCGTTGTAGTCTTTACGCGCCAACGGTTTGTTCGGCGGAATGACCATGACTTCCAGACCATAGATCTGGTGGAATTCGAACGCTTCGGTGTCGGCGGTACCGGTCATGCCGGACAGCTTGGTGTACAGACGGAAGTAGTTCTGGAACGTGGTCGAGGCCAGGGTCTGGCTCTCGGCCTGAATATTCAGGTTTTCCTTGGCTTCGATGGCCTGGTGCAGGCCTTCGGACAAACGACGGCCCGGCATGGTACGGCCGGTGTGTTCGTCGACCAGTACGACCTGGCCGTCCTGCACGATGTATTCAATGTTGCGATTGAACAGCTTGTGCGCACGCAGACCGGCATAGACGTGGGTCAGCAGGCCCAGGTTATGTGCCGAATACAGGCTCTCGCCTTCAGCCAGCAGGCCAACGCGGGTAAGCATGTCTTCAATGAACTGGTGACCGGCTTCGTTGAGTTCGACCTGACGGGTCTTCTCATCGACGGTGTAATGGCCGGCCTTGGTGACTTCGCCTTCGACTTCTTCAACGTGCAGTTCCAGCTGCGGGATCAGTTTGTTGATCTCGATGTACAGCTTGGAGCTGTCCTCGGCCTGACCCGAAATGATCAGCGGGGTACGCGCTTCGTCGATAAGGATGGAGTCGACTTCGTCGATCACGGCAAAGTTGAGTTCGCGCTGGAATTTTTCTTCCATGCTGAACGCCATGTTGTCGCGCAGGTAGTCGAAACCGAATTCGTTGTTGGTGCCGTAAGTAATGTCGGCAGCGTAAGCCGTGCGTTTTTCTTCCGGCGGCTGGAACGGCGTCACGACGCCGACAGTCAGGCCGAGGAACTCATACAGCGGACGCATCCAGTTGGCGTCACGGCGGGCCAGGTAGTCGTTCACGGTCACAACGTGCACGCCCTTGCCGGACAGTGCGTTGAGGTAAACACCCAGGGTAGCCACGAGGGTTTTACCCTCACCGGTACGCATTTCGGCGATCTTGCCTTCATGCAAGGTCATGCCACCGACGAGTTGTACGTCGAAGTGGCGCATGCCCATGATGCGCTTGCCGGCTTCACGGGCGACCGCGAAGGCTTCTGGCAACAGCTTGTCGAGGGTTTCCCCTTTGGCGATGCGGGCCTTGAACTCATCGGTCTTGGCGCGCAATTGATCGTCCGAAAGGGCCACCATTTGCTCTTCGAAGGCATTGACGAGCTGCACCGTCTTGAGCATGCGTTTGACTTCACGCTCGTTCTTGCTTCCAAAAAGTTTCTTTAACAAAGGCGCAAACATATCGGCAGGATCTTCCACACTAAAGGGATGGAGGGCGGCCCCGTGAGTCGCCCGTGCAGCCCTCATGGCCGCATGCGAACGAGCATTCTACCCGGAAACGGTGGTGAGGAAAGTGGCGATGTTCCACGATGCTGGCACTGCGCTTTGACGGGGCTCACTTGAAATAGGGGCGTTTTGCTCAACTTCAAGTCATGCAGAAAAGAAGTTAGTGGTTGATTTAATGGGCAAAGCAGGGGCAAAAGCAATGGGCGAGTGATCTCGCTGCTTTCTGCTACCATGGCGCTTCTGTTACTTCAGGTGTTCGATCATGGCATTTCGCCCTCTTACGGCCAGAGCACCCGCCGTTCTACTGCGCGAAGCCAAGCCGCTCAAAGCCATCCTCGGCCATGCCCAGCGTTTGGGTCATTTGCAGCGTCTACTTGAAAGCCAACTGCAACCCGCTGCCCGCGAACACTGCCATGTCGCTTCGTGGCGTGAAGGCAGTCTGTTGCTGATTGTCACCGACGGCCACTGGGCCACACGCCTGCGTTATCAGCAAAAGCGTCTGCAACGGCAATTACAAATGTTCGACGAGTTCGCCAGCCTGACGCGGATTCTGTTCAAGGTGCAACCGCCAACGGTTCAGCGTGGCGCGAGCGGGCATACCATGGACCTGTCGACGGATGCAGCGGCGACGATTCAGGCGACGGCGGACGGGATCACTGATCCGGGTTTGCGCGCAGCGCTGGAGCGCCTTGCCGCGCACGCCAAAGCCAAGACCTGACATCGATCTGACGGGGAGCGAGCAAGCCCGCTCCCACCGGTTGATCAGCGGCGTTTGCTGCCGCCGAGCAGGGAGCCCATCAGGCCGCGTACCAGTTGCTTGCCCAGGTTGTTGGCAGCCTGGCGCATGGCCGATTTCAGCGCCTGCCCTGCCGCCGTACCAAGAAACTCCCCTGCCCTGTCGGCCAGACCAGGCTCTGGTACTGCTGGCTTGCCCGCCGGTGTTTCAGGCTCCGGCGCCAGGTTTTTGCGTCCCATGAGAATTTCATAAGCCGACTCCCGGTCAATCGGTTTGTCATACCGGCCCTTGAACGGTGAGCCGGCTATCAGCATCGTGCGCTCGGTTTGCGACAACGGCCCGATTCGTGACTGCGGCGGCGCGACCAGCACGCGCTCAACCATTTGCGGCGTGCCCTTGTCCGCGAGTGTGCCGACCAGCGCCTCGCCGATACCCAACTCAGTCAGCACCGACAAACTGTTGAACGCAGGGTTGGGCCGGAACCCGTCCGCCACTGCGCGCAGGGATTTCTGCTCTTTGGTGGTGAAGGCGCGCAACCCGTGCTGGATGCGCAAACCAAGCTGCGCCAGCACATCGTCCGGCAAGTCAGCCGGTGATTGGGTGACGAAATACACACCGACACCTTTGGACCGAATCAACCGCACCACCTGTTCCAGGCGCTCTTGCAAGGCTTTGGGTGTGTCGCCGAACAACAAATGCGCCTCATCGAAAAACAGCGCCAGCAGCGGTTTATCCGCGTCACCGCGCTCTGGCAGTTGTTCGAACAACTCGGCCAGCAGCCACAGCAAGAACGTCGCGTAGACCTTCGGCGCCTCATGCACCAGACGGCTGGCGTCAAGCAGATGAATGCGCCCACGGCCATCGGCGGCCGGTTGCAGGATGTCTTCAAGTTGCAGTGCCGGCTCGCCAAACAAGGCTTCTGCGCCCTGCTGTTCCAGGGTTGCCAGCCGACGCAATAGCGCCTGACTGGAACCGGTGGTCATCAGCGCGGCGTCGTCTCCCAACATTTGCGGATTGTCTTTGAGGTGATTGAGCAGCGCTTTCAGGTCCTTCAGATCCAGCAACAACAGCCCCTCACGATCCGCGACTTTGAACGCGGCATACAGCGCCGCTTGCTGGCTGTCGGTGAGTTCCAGCAGGCTGCCGATCAGCAGCGGGCCCATCTCACTTAACGTGGTGCGCAGCGGATGGCCCGACTCGCCGTGGATGTCCCACAACGTCACCGGATAAGCCTGCGGTTTGTAGTTGAGCCAAGGCATCCCGGCAATGCGCTCGGCGACTTTGCCCTGGGGGGTGCCGGCAGCACCAAGGCCGCACAGATCACCCTTGATGTCGGCAGCGAATACCGCCACGCCCGCGTCGCTGAAGGCTTCGGCCAGACGCTGCAAGGTGACGGTTTTACCCGTACCGGTCGCGCCGGCGACCAGCCCGTGTCGATTCGCCAGACGCATGGCCTGGGCGATCGGTTGCCCCGCGAGATCGGCGCCGATTACGAGTTGCGATGAGTCAGGCATTTTGTCACCCGTTGGTTAATCTTTGATTCTGCATGGCCGATAAAGAAAGGTGAGAGCCCGACCAAAAGTCAGGACAGACATTTCCCTAAGGAGAGACGGAAATATCAGCTTACTTTCATCCTTGCCCATTGCGCATGTTTCTATAAAAGCACGCCCTGGACATTAAGACCTTAGCGGAACCCCAAGCCATGAACAAAAATCTGCGCTTCAGCCATAAAATCTTGCTTGCCGCCGCCCTCATCGTCATTGCTGCCTTCGCCTCGTTCACGCTGTATAACGACTGGCTCCAGCGCAATGCGATTCGAGATGACCTGAACAACTACCTCAACGAAATGGGCGAAGTCACCGCCGGCAATATTCAGACGTGGCTCAGCGGCCGCATTCTGCTGGTCGAGAACGCCGCCCAAAACATCGCCATCAACCCCGAACCCGCCAATGTCGCCAGTCTGCTGGACCAGAAGGCCCTGACCTCGACGTTCATGGCCACCTACCTGGGCGATGCCACCGGTCATTTCACCATCCGCCCGGACGTGAAGATGCCGGACGGTTTCGATCCACGGGTTCGCCCTTGGTACAAAGGTGCCGAGAGCAGCAGTACCCCGACCCTGACCGAGCCCTACATCGACGCGGCCACCGGCCAACTGATCATTTCCATTGCCACCGCCTCGAAAAAGGCCGGCCAGAGCGTCGGCGTGGTTGGCGGCGACTTGAGCCTGCAATCGCTGGTCGACACCCTCGCCGCCCGGGACTTCGACGGCATGGGTTATGTGTTCCTGGTCAGCGCCGACGGCAAGATCCTCGTGCACCCGGACAAAGCGCTGGTGATGAAATCGCTGAAAGAAGCGTATCCGCAGGACACCCCGCGCATCAGCAGCGACTTCAGTGAAATCACCGTCGATGGCAAAACCCGCATCGTCACTTTTGCCCCGATCAAAGGCCTGCCGTCGGTGAACTGGTACATCGGCCTGTCGGTGGACAAGGACAAAGCCTTCGCGATGCTCAGCCAATTCCGCGCCTCGGCAGTGATTGCGACGGTTATCGCGGTAGCCATCATCATTGCCCTGCTCGGCATGCTGATCCGTATCCTCATCCAGCCACTGCACGTCATGACCCGCGCCATGGAAGACATCGCCGATGGTGAAGGCGACCTGACCAAACGCCTGACCATCGTCAATAACGATGAGTTCGGCACCCTCGGCACCGCGTTCAACCGCTTCGTCGAGCGCATCCACCGCTCGATCCGCGAAGTGTCGTCGGCCACAGGGCAAGTCAACGAAGTCGCGCTGCGCGTGGTCGCCGCGTCGAACTCGTCGATGTACAACTCCGATCAGCAAGCTTCGCGCACCAGCAGTGTCGCCGCCGCGATCAATGAGCTAGGTGCCGCGGCTCAGGAAATCGCCCGCAATGCCGCGCAAGCCTCGAATCAGGCCAGCGATGCCCGCGGCCTCGCTGAGGACGGCCAGCAAGTGGTGGATCGCAGCATCAAGGCGATGAATCAACTGTCGAGCATGCTCAGCGCATCGAGCAGCAACATTGAGTCGCTGAACAGCAAAACCGTGAACATCGGCCAGATTCTCGAAGTGATCACCAGCATTTCCCAGCAAACCAACCTGCTGGCACTCAACGCTGCGATCGAAGCGGCGCGTGCCGGCGAGGCCGGTCGTGGTTTTGCCGTGGTGGCGGATGAAGTGCGTAACCTGGCACACCGCACCCAGGAATCAGCGCAACAGGTGCAGACCATGATCGAGGAGTTGCAAGTCGGCGCCCGTGAGTCGGTGAGCACCATGAGTGACAGCCAGCGTCACAGCCAGGACAGCGTGGAGATTGCCAACCTCGCGGGTGAGCGTTTGAACAGTGTGACCCAGCGCATTGGCGAGATCGACGGGATGAACCAGTCGGTGGCCACCGCGACCGAAGAGCAAACGGCCGTGGTCGAGTCGATCAACGTGGACATCACCGAAATCAACACGCTGAATCAGGAAGGCGTTGAGAACCTGCAGGCGACGTTGCGTGCCTGTTCGGATCTGGAGCAGCAGGCTTCGCGGTTGACGCAGTTGGTGGGCAGTTTCCGCATTTAAGATCAAAAACCTCCCCCCTCACCCCAAGGTGTGAGGGAAAAGGGCGCCGATCTTCAAGCGTTTCAAACCTGAGTTGGGCTCAAACTCTCAGGTCGATGTATCAAGCCCAAACACTTCGCGCAGCCCTCTCCTTCCGGGAGAGGGCTGCGCTTCGTTGCACCGCACAAATCCCGACCGAACATCTATTGTGGATAAAGGTCAACCAAAGGAGAGCAACGCTGCGGAGGGACGATCACTGTGCACATCGCCGATATCACCATGTTCTATGCCCCGGCCAGCGGTGGCGTACGCACTTATCTTGACGCCAAACACCGCCGGTTGGGCGTCAAACCCGGGACTCGTCACAGTCTGCTGATCCCGGGCGCGCATTTCGGCGAAAACGATGGTGTTTATACGGTTCCCGCTCCCGCCCTGCCCTTTGGCAAGGGATACCGCTTCCCCGTGCGTTTGGCCCCTTGGCGAAACGTCCTGCAGGACTTGCAGCCCGATCTGATTGAAGTGGGCGACCCGTACCTCACCGCATGGGCCGCACTGGATGCCCGGCGCCAACTGGATGTACCGGTGATCGGTTTTTACCATTCCGACCTGCCGCTGCTGGCCAGTAACCGCATGGGACATTGGGTTACGCCCAACGTCGAGGCCTATGTCACCAAGCTCTACGGCAACTTTGATCGGGTACTGGCGCCGAGCCAGGTTATGGCTGACAAGCTGACGGGCCTGGGGGTGCGCAACGTCTTCGTGCAACCGCTGGGCGTTGACCTGCAAAACTTCCACCCGGGCGCCGCTGATCCAGGCTTGCGCGCCCAACTGGGGATCGCCGAAGACACGCGCCTGCTTATCTTCGCCGGGCGCGGCTCGAAAGAGAAAAACCTGCCGGTCCTGCTCAAATGCATGCAACGCCTCGGCCCGCGCTATCACCTGCTGCTGGTGGGTTCATCGATGCCCGCCGTGGTGCCGGACAACGTCAGCGTCATCAATCAATTCTGCCCGGCACCGACCATTGCCCGACTGATGGCCAGTGCCGATGCCTTGGTGCATGCCGGCGATCAGGAAACCTTCGGTCTGGTGATCCTCGAAGCCATGGCCTGCGGTATTCCGGTTGTGGCGGTGGCGGCCGGGGCTTTTCAAGAGATCGTGCCAGAATCCTGCGGCCTGCTGTGCGCACCGAACAACCCACAAACCATGGCCAACGCCGTGCACGAGTTGTTCAGTCGCGACAGCGCAAGACTTGGCCAACAGGCGCGCCAACATGTCGAACGGCATTACGCCTGGGACACCGTGGTCGACAGTTTGCTGAGCCACTACCACGCCGTCCTCGGCCATGTGACACGGAAGGTGGCCAATGGCTGATTCCCTGAATCGCCCCGCCGTACTGCTGACGCTGCACGACGTGGCCCCCTCTACCTGGGCGGATTACCGACCTTTTGTAGAAACAGTCGATGCTTTAGGCAACGTGCCGATGACCTGGCTGGTGGTACCGGATTTTCATCGCCGTGATGCCCTTGACGCTCACCCGGACTTTCGTCGACTGCTGAGTACCCGCCTCGCACGCGGCGATGAACTGGCTTTGCACGGTTATTTTCATGATGACCAGGAACCTGACCCGACCACGCCACGCGATTGGTTCATGCGCCGTTTCTATACCCATGAAGGCGAGTTCTATCGTTTATCCCACAACGCCGCGCTCGCCCGCCTGCGCACCGGCATTGAACTGTTCCAGCGCTACGATTGGCCGCTGCACGGCTTCGTTGCTCCAGCCTGGTTGATGAGCGAAGGCACGCGACAAGCTCTGCGCCAATTACCGCTGCGCTACACCAGCGATCCTCAGCACCTTTATCGTCTGCCGGACTTCACCCCTGTCGATGCGCCGGGGCTGGTATGGAGTGCGCGCAGCGCCTGGCGTCGTGGTCTGTCGAAGATGGTCAGCGATCAGCGCGAACACCGCTGGCGTCACGCCCCAGTGATTCGTCTAGGCTTGCACCCGGTGGACATGCGTCATGGCTACTCCCGCGATTACTGGCTCAATACCCTCCTGCGGCTGCTGGCGTCAGGACGAGTGCCGATGACCAAGGTGAACTGGCTTGCACAACAGCGCGGTCAACGGGAACGTGCCACATGAGTCGCGGCCTTGTGTTGTTGCTTGGTCTGTTCGCAGCCGTGCTGATCCCGCTGCTGCTCGGCGGCAGCGGAATCTGGGCGCGCTTGCAAAACTTTCCGCTGCAATGGCTGCTGATCATGTTCGCCATGATTCTGCTTTGCTGGGGCATCAACACCCTGCGTCTGCGCTTATTGCTCGGCGATCAGCGTAATCGCATCACGCCGATGAAGAGCCTGGGCGTGGTCATGGCCGTTGAATTCGCCTACTGCGCGACACCGGGCGGCAGTGGCGGCCCCCTGACGATCATGGCCCTACTGGGCCGCTGCGGCGTGCGCCCGTCCCGCAGCAGCGCCGTGTTTGCCATGGATCAGTTGAGTGACCTGCTGTTCTTTCTGTGCGCCTTGAGTGGCATTCTGATTTACGCCGTGTTCCGGCACCTGAGTGATCGTCTCGAATGGCTTTTAATCGTCAGCGCCGTATCGTTGTTCGGCGGGCTGTTCAGTTGCGTACTGCTGGCGCGATACCACCGCCCACTGATTCGCCTGAGCGGACGGCTACTGGCCAGAATGAACGTGCCCGCGAGCACGCGCCGTCGCTGGACGCGCAAGGTGCTGCACTTTCTCGCCGACTTCATCAATGCTCTGAAGTTGCCCTGGCAGACGTTGAGCAAAGTGTTCGCCCTCACCTGCGTGCATTGGCTGCTGCGCTACAGCGTGCTGTATCTGGCGTTGCGTGGACTGGGCGCGGACTTGCAGTGGGCCTGGAGTTTTCTGGTGCAGATGCTCTCGCTGGGCGCCGGACAGCTCAGTCTGTTACCCGGTGGCGCGGGCGCTGCGGAGTTGACCTCGGCGGCACTGTTGGCGCCAATGGTGGGAAAATCCACCGCGGCGGCGGCCATTCTGATCTGGCGGGTGGTGACGTACTACTTCTATCTACTGGTCGGCGGCCCGGTGTTCCTGTTGATGCTAGGCAGACCACTGCTCAAGAAGCTGATGAAGGCGCGGCAGGCTTCTTAGGCCCATCCTGCTCTTCTTTTATTTGCTCCCACAACTCGGCGGCGCCGGGAAACTCCGTCCCATCCTCCTCCCTCATGTCATCCGGGTCATAACGGCTCAAACAACCTTCCCCCAAGGTGGCAGGCGCTTTGGAAGTGGCTTTGTCCAGTGGATCGCTCATGGCATTTCCTCAAGGGCTGAAACGGCGAAGGGCCTGGAGCGATTGAACGCCCAGGCCCTTCGATATTCAAGCATGCGTGAGTTCGATCAGAACACCACGGTCTTGTTGCCGTGCACCAGCACCCGGTCTTCCAGGTGATAACGCAAGCCGCGAGCCAATACCATTTTCTCGACGTCACGACCGAAACGCACCATGTCTTCGATGCTGTCGCTGTGGCTGACGCGGACAACGTCCTGCTCGATGATGGGACCGGCGTCCAGCTCTTCGGTCACGTAGTGGCAGGTCGCACCGATCAGCTTCACGCCGCGCAGAGAGGCCTGGTGATACGGTTTGGCGCCCACGAACGACGGCAGGAAGCTGTGGTGAATGTTGATGACCTTGTGTGCGTATTCACGGCACAGTTCCGGCGGCAGGATTTGCATGTAGCGCGCCAGCACCACCACTTCAGCGTCGTGCTGTTTGACCAGACGCGACACTTCGGCGAACGCCGGTTGCTTGTCCTGTGGATTGACCGGGACATGGTAATAAGGAATGCCGTGCCACTCGACCATACTGCGCAGGTCGTCGTGGTTGGAGATGACGCAGGAGATTTCGCAGTCCAGTTCGTCGCTGTGCCAACGGTGCAACAAGTCAGCCAGGCAATGGGATTCGCGGCTGGCCATCAGCACAACGCGCTTCTTCTGCTCGGTGTCAGTGATGCGCCAGTCCATCGAGAACTCTTCGGCGATCGGCGCAAACTTCTCGCGCAATACGTCGATACCGAACGGCAGCGAATCGGCACGAATCTCGTGACGCATGAAGAACCAGCCGACCTGATTATCCGAGTGGTGGCTTGCTTCAGTGATCCAGCCATTGTGGGCTGCCAGAAAATTACTGACTTTGGCAACAATGCCAACGCGGTCCGGGCAAGAAATCACCAGCCGAAAAGTGCGCATGAGGGGGAACTCCAGAACTTCGCAAAGGCCGCCATTCTAGCGACTGCGCAGGAAAACTGCAGTATTGATGAACGCAGGCATCGAGGCGGCCCCTGACGCACATTTTTGTGCGCAGGGCGATCATTGTTTGATCAGATAACTGTGAATATCCGTGATGACTGCATCACATTATTTAACTGAACATTCAATCTGCAGCTAAATCCCGTAACTAATTTAAATAAAAACGCCGGTTAAATGTTTACTTGATGAAACAGCCTGACTATTATTGCGGCACTGTCCCTGCCATTCAGCACTTTACTAAGGTAGTAATCATGTCCTTGATCAACGAATATCGCGCCACCGAAGAAGCTATCAAAGAGCTGCAAGCCCGTTTGAAGAACCTGTCCGAAGACGACAAACTGCAAGCCGAGCTGGAATTCGAAGGCAAGCTGCGCACCCTGATGGGCGAATACTCCAAATCCCTGCGTGACATCATCGCGCTGCTGGATCCGGATTCGAAAACCAAAGCCCCACGCGGCGGCGCAGTAAAAACTACCGGCACCAAGCGTGCTCGCAAAGTTAAACAATACAAAAACCCGCACAACGGCGAAGTCATCGAAACCAAAGGTGGCAACCACAAGACTCTGAAAGAGTGGAAACTCAAGTGGGGCGGTGACGTGGTTGAAGGCTGGGCTACCCTGCTGGGCTAAGCCGCAGCGCCTTCGCAGAGCAATCCGCGAAAAAAGAAACGCCAGCCAATGCTGGCGTTTTTTTATGCCTGGGATTTAGACCCGGTCATGTTCGATTTCAAAGATTCAATCGTTTGCGTAATGCCTGGACATGATTCTGCCATTCATTGAGAACCACTCTCTGCTCCGGCGTGGCATTAAGCGTCCATTGCTCTGCGCTCTCTGTAAAAGATTGAAAGGTATTCGGTGCGCCCCATTCCGGCTCGGACAACCGTTGCTGACAAAATATTCTCCAGCGCTCTTGCTCTTCAAAAGTCAACGTTTCAGGAAAGTTGCGTGCTCGATAGCGAAAGAGTAATTCAGGCAAACGTTCATCATCGAAAGGCCATTGCTCTTGCGCTAATTGAGCAGGATCGGCCGCTCTCACTTGCTCACATAGACGCCGGTCGCGGTCACCGATAAATCCGTCGTACAACTGTTGTTCCGGATCCTCGCTCGGGGTGAAATCTTCGCTGGCATAAATTGCCGCCACTTTATCTTTCCAAACTTGTTGTGCGTCAGTTAGCCGCAGCGCTCGCGCCTGATAAAGCGCCATGTCCAACCCCAACCGTTGCTGATCCTGTGCACGCAATACCGACAGTGGCGCCACCACCGGGCAACGGTTGATATGAATCAGCTTGAGCGGCACTGGTAACTCACCTTCCAGCAAATCGTCACGACGGGTGTACAGACGCTGCCGCAAGGCGTGTGCATCCAGGTCGAGCAGGCCCTGCGGATCAAGGTGCAGGTCGCAGACGATCAAGGCGTTGCGGTTTTTCGGGTGCCAGGCCAGCGGCAGTACCACACCGACATAACTGCGCGCCGCCGAGAATCGCCCGCTAATGTGCACCAAAGGCTGCAACAGGCGAATCTGATCCATGACTTTTTGCTTGCTGCGTAACTGGAACAGCCAGTCATACAGTTTTGGCTGTTTCTCGCGGATCAACCGCGCCAGGGCGATGGTCGCGCGCACGTCCGACAACGCTTCATGGGCATTGCCATGATCAATATTGTTGGCGGCCGTCAGACGTTCGAGCTTGAGCGTTACCCGCCCCTCTTCATCGGTCGGCCAGACCAGGCCTTCCGGGCGCAGCGCACAGGCGGCACGTACCACGTCGATCAGATCCCAGCGACTGTTGCCGCCCTGCCATTCACGGGCGTAAGGATCGAAGAAATTGCGATACAAGCTGTAGCGCGTCATCTCGTCGTCGAAGCGCAAGGTGTTGTAACCCGCACCGCAAGTGCCAGGGGCGGCCAGTTGCGCGTGCACCCGGGTCATGAAATCGGCTTCGCTCAAACCCTTTTCGGCGAGTTGGCCTGGGGTGATGCCAGTGATCACGCACGCCGCCGGGTGCGGCAGGATGTCTTCGCTGGGTTGGCAGTAGAGGTTGACCGGCTCATCGATTTCGTTGAGGTCGTGGTCGGTGCGAATCCCCGCAACCTGCAGCGGACGGTCGCAACGGGGATTGATGCCAGTGGTTTCGTAGTCGTACCAGAAGATGGAAGTCACGGGCGGTTCCTGAACTGAAGATCGGCAAAGTCTAGGCGTTCAACCGCGGTGGCGGCCAGCCTTGCGTCATTCAAGCACTTCGCGCCACACGCGGTGCAATACATAGTTATGTCGTTTTCCCCCGAGAGGCTGCTAGCATCGGGTTCACTTGCACCCCGAACAGGCGAACATCAGGTAGCCCATGCTCGAACCCACAGCACCGCCAAGGAAAGCATCGCTGGCCCCGCCGCTGGATACGCGGCATCAGGTCGAAACACCGGAAGGCATCGACTTGCCCTTGCGTCCGGCCGGGTTGATGGTGCGGTCCATCGCCTTCGCGATTGATCTGGGCCTCCGCGGCGTGCTCATGGGCGTGCTGTTTATCGTGCTGGCATTTCTCGGCAAGCTCGGCATGGGCCTCGGCTCGCTTTTGCTGTTCGCGATCAGTTGGTGGTACATGGTGCTCTTTGAAGTGCTGCGTCAGGGACGTTCGCCGGGCAAACAATGGATGGGGCTTCGCGTGGTGCACGATGACGGCACCCCCATCGGCTGGTCGGCCTCCCTGCTGCGCAACCTGCTGCGCTTTGTCGATCTGCTGCCATTCGGTTACTTCCTCGGCGCCATCAGTTGCCTGCAACACCCGACCTTCAAACGTCTGGGCGACATCGCAGCCGGCACATTGGTGGTCTACAGCGAACGCCCGCTCAGTCGTCCGCAACTGTCTGATGCCGAACCTCGACGCTCACCGGTGCCCCTGACACTCGCCGAACAACGCGCCGTGCTGGGCTTTGCCGAGCGCCAAGGAGAGTTATCGCCTGCACGGGTCAATGAACTGGCGGCCCTGCTCGCCCAGCCATTGCACATTCCAGCGCCCAAGGCTGTGGCTGAACTCAATGGCATCGCTCGCGGCTTGTTGGGCCCGACATGAAACAAAGCCTTTTCGAAACGCGGCACAAGGCCGAATGGGAGCGTTTTGCACTGGCCCTTGAACGCCTTGAGCGCGGCAAGGAGACTTCGCAAGTCGCCGGTTTCCCCAAAGCCTACCGCCGGCTTTGCCAGCATCTGGCGTTGGCGCAGGAACGCGGCTACAGCAGTTTCCTCATTGATTCGCTGCAACAACAAGTGCTGCGTGGGCATCAACAGCTTTACCGTCACCGCAGTCGACTCGGCGCCAATCTGCTGAGTTTCATCCTCGCCGACTTCCCCCGCCTGGTCCGTGCCGAATGGCCCTTTGTGCTGGTCGCCAGCCTGCTGTTCTTCGGCAGCCTGATGGGCGTCGGCGTGTTGGTCTATTTCTTTCCCGAACTGGTGTACAACCTGATCCCCGCCGATCAGGTGCGCGAGATGCAAGGCATGTACGACCCGGTCGCCGGACACCTCGGGCGCCCCGCCGAACGCGCGGCCAGCGAAGACTGGGTGATGTTCGGTTACTACGTGATGCACAACATCGGCATTGCCTTTCAGACTTTCGCCAGTGGCTTGTTGCTAGGCGTCGGCAGTGCGTTCTTTCTTTTTTACAACGGCATGGTCATCGGCGCGGTGGCCGGGCACCTCAGCGAGATCGGTTTCGGCCAGACCTTCTGGTCATTCGTCATCGCCCATGGCGCCTTTGAACTCAGTGCCATCGCCCTCGCCGGGGCCGCCGGCCTGGAACTCGGCTGGGCATTGATCGCGCCCGGGCGGCTGACCCGCAGCGAAGCGCTGAAACGCGCCGCACGCAAAAGCGTGTTGCTGGTCTGCGGCGTGATGTTGTTCCTGTTGATTGCCGCGTTTATCGAAGCTTATTGGTCGTCGAAAACCAGCGTCACACCACTGACCAAGTATCTGGTCGGCGCCGCGCTTTGGGCTCTGGTCGCGGTCTATCTGTTGTTCGCCGGAAGGACCCGCCATGCGCCTGAGTGACGCCACTGTGGTGATTCGCCCGCGCACGACCTGGGAAGCCATGGACCTGGGCGTGCTGATGAGCCAGCAACATCGGCGTCTGCTGATGACCAGTTGGGCGATTGTCACCCTGCCGCTGTTCGCCTTGCTCAGTCTGTTGCTGTGGAATTCGCCGTCACTGGCGGTGTTTATCTTCTGGTGGCTGAAACCGGCGTATGAACGCCTGCCGCTGTATATCCTGTCGAAAGCGCTGTTTGGCGAAACGCCGACACTCAAGCAAGCCCTGCGCGAATGGCCGCGCCTGCTCAAACCGCAACTGCTGGCCAGCCTGACCTGGCGCCGTCTGAGTTTCAGCCGCAGCTTCCTGCTGCCGGTGGTACAACTCGAGGGCCTCGACGGCAGCGCCAGACAACAGCGTCTGCACGTGCTCCTGCAACGCAACGCAGGTAAAGCGCAGTGGTTGACCATCATCGGCGTGCACCTGGAAACCGCGTTGTGGATCGGCCTGATGGTGCTGTTCTACATGCTGCTGCCGCAGCAAATCGAAACGGACTGGAGCTGGCAGTCGCTGATACTCGCGGCGGATCAAGACTGGCGCTGGCTCGAACACCTGACCAATGCCTTCTACGCGCTGGTGCTGGTGGTGTGGGAGCCGATCTATGTCGCCTGCGGCTTCAGTCTTTATCTGAACCGGCGCACACAACTGGAAGCCTGGGATATCGAACTGGTGTTTCGTCGCTTGCGACAGCGCCTGAACAACGGTGTATTGGGAGTGCTGCTGGCAGTTTTTCTGGTGCTGCCGAATGTGCCTTCGACCTGGGCTGATGAACCGGATGACAGTCCACAGGCACCGCGACTGTTGAATCAGCCTCTGACCAGTCAGGCCTCACGGGACAGCATCAAGGCACTGCTTGAGCAACCGCCGTTCAAGAACAAGGAATCCGTCACCCGCTATCGCTTTAGCGACGACCCGGCGAAACCTGCCCAAGCGCAAACACCGGGTGAAGCGCCGCAGTGGCTGAAAACCCTTTTGGGCTGGCTCGACGGGCAACACTTGAATGGACTGGCGAAGATTATTGAAGTGCTGTTGTGGGGCACGGTGATTGCTGCGTTCGGCTGGCTGATCTGGCGTTATCGCGACTATCTGCAAGCGTTCGTCAGCCGCCGCCCCAGACTGTCTGCCAAACCGAAACGCGCGCTGCCGCAACAAGCCTTCGGCCTGGATTTGAACCGCGACACCTTGCCTGACGACATTGCAGGCAGCGCCGAACAACTCTGGCCAAGCCAACCCCGTGCAGCGCTGGGCCTGCTGTATCGAGGGCTGCTCAGCCATCTGCTCCACGACTTCGATATGACCCTGAAACCCGCCGATACCGAACTTCAGGTACTCGCGCACGTTGAACAATTGCAACGCCCGGAACTGCTCGCCTTCAGCCGCAGCCTGACTACCCATTGGCAGAACATGGCCTATGGGCATCGCGTCCCGGCAGCCCCCTTGAAGCAGGAGCTGTGCGATGGCTGGCGTGCCTTGTTTGGTCCCGGAGCCGCCCGTTGAATCGCCGGACACTGTGGTGGGTGGCTGCGTTGATCGCCCTGTTGATCGGCACGCTGAGCGTGTTCCTCTACCTCAACGCCACGCCTTATCAGGAAGAAGTCGATCACGGCCCCTCTCCCGCCGCGCAAGCGAATCCGTATCTGGCTGCCGAGCTGTTTTTACGTGAACGCGGGCTCAACGTCAGCCATGCCGAAAGCCTCGCGGCACTCCCCGATATCGATCCACGCCGCCACACGTTGCTGTTGTTCAACGACCGCTCACGCATGACCCCGCGTCAGGTTGACCAAGTGTTGAACTGGACCCGGGCCGGTGGGCGACTGGTGTTCGTCGCCGAGTCGCTGTGGGATGAGCAGAGCAAACAAAGCAACGATCTGTTGCTCGATCGCGTGCAACTGCATCAATCCCTGAGCAAGGATCTGAAAGACGTACCCGCAGACGCTGAACCAGAGCGCTTCCCGAAACTGACCAAACTCTATCTGGAAGACGAAAACGCACCGGCCTACGCCGGCTTCGACACCGACTTCCACCTCGACGACCCGAAGAACCTCGCGCAAGCCTGGGCCAACAGCGCCAAGGCCACGCACATGATGCAACTGCCCTATAGCCTTGGCACGATCACCGTGGTCACCGACGCCGAGTTGTGGAAGAACAAGACCATCAGCCAATACGACAATGCCTGGCTGCTCTGGTATCTGAGCGCTGACACCGATGTCACGCTGATCTACAACACCGAGCACGATGGCCTGCTGAGCTTGCTCTGGCGCTACTTCCCGCAAGCCATTGTCGCCTTGCTCGCGTTGATCGGTCTGTGGCTCTGGCATGTCGGCGTGCGTCACGGCCCACTGCAATTACCCGCCCCGAGTGGACGCCGGCAATTGCAGGAACACCTGCGCGCCAGCGCCGATTTTCTGTTGCGCCACAACGGCCAGCAGGCGCTGCTGCAAGCACTGCAACAGGATGTGCTGCGCCGCGCCCGTCGCCGTCACCCCGGCTTTGATCAATTGAACGTTGCCGAACAATGGCTGGCGTTGTCGCGCCTGACCCGACAACCCACCCGCGCCATCAGCCAGGCCCTGAGCCCGGTGTCGGATCGGCGCTTATCCAGTGCCGATTTCTGCCGCCAGGTCGCCCACCTGCAAACCTTGAGGAACACGCTATGACTGAACAGATCGAGCCCGGCAGCGCCAGCCACGCCGCCCAGCAACGCCAGCGCGCCAGTCAATTGGCTCAAGCGGTGCGCGGCGAATTGCACAAAGCCGTGATCGGCCAGAACGCGGTGATCGACGACGTGCTGACCGCGCTGATCGCCGGCGGCCATGTGTTGCTTGAAGGCGTTCCCGGTCTGGGCAAAACCCTGCTGGTGCGTGCCTTGGCCCGGTGTTTCGGCGGTGAGTTCGCGCGCATTCAGTTCACCCCGGACCTGATGCCCAGCGACGTCACCGGCCACGCCGTGTACGACCTGCACACCGAGCAGTTCAAGCTGCGCAAAGGCCCGTTGTTCACCAACCTGTTACTGGCCGACGAAATCAACCGCGCCCCGGCGAAAACCCAGGCGGCACTGCTCGAAGCCATGCAGGAGCGTCAGGTCACACTCGAAGGTCGTGCCCTGCCCATCGCGCAACCGTTCATGGTTCTCGCCACGCAAAACCCGATCGAACAGGAAGGCACTTACCCACTGCCCGAAGCCGAGCTTGATCGCTTCATGCTCAAGGTGCGCATGGACTACCCCGACGCCGATCAGGAGCTGAACATGGTGCGTCAGGTCAGCCGCTCGACCCGCGCCGACATGCTCGATGTGCAGCCGCTGCGCACGGTGTTGCAAGCCAAGGACGTGCAGGCCTTGCAGCGTATTGCCAGCGATTTGCCGCTGGACGATCAGGTGCTCGATTACGCCGTGCGTCTGGCGCGCAGCACGCGCACCTGGCCGGGGCTGACCCTTGGCGCCGGGCCACGCGCCTCGATTGCGCTGGTGCGTTGCGCCCGTGCCCGCGCTTTGTTGCGCGGCGGCGAATTCGTGATTCCCGATGACATCAAGGGCTGCGCACTGGCCGTGCTGCGCCACCGCGTGCGCATCGCGCCAGAACTGGACATAGAAGGTTTGCAAGTCGATCAGGTACTGCTGCAACTGCTCGACCAAGTTCCGGCGCCGCGCCTGTGAAACCCTCGCGCCTGCTGCTGATCTGGCTGGCTCTGCTGCTGCTCATCGGCACACTGCTGGGCACCTTGCAGGCATTGCAGATCGACCTCCCGGCCAGCCTGATTTCAATCAACTGGGGATTGCTGCTGGCACTGCTGGCATTGGCGACGCTCGACGCCCTGCGCCTCAAGCGTCTGCCGGCATTGCGCATCACACGGCAGATGCCCGGCAGTCTGGCGCTCGGGCGCTGGGGTGAGGTGCAACTCAAGGTTGCACATGACTTTGCCATGCCACTGAACATTGAGCTGTTCGACCATGTGCCGGATGGCCTGAGTTTTGAAAACCTGCCACTGAACGTCGAGCTGCAGCCCGGTCAAACCAGCCAGATCAGCTATCGCCTGCGCCCGTTGCAACGCGGCCATTTCAGCTTCGAGCATTGCGAAGTGAACCTGCCGAGCCCGTTGGGATTATGGTCAGGCAAGCGCTTGCTCGACGTGATCGACAACACCCGCGTCTATCCGGATTTCGCCAGACTTTATGGCGGCGAACTGCTGGCGGTGGACAATTGGCTCAGCCAGCTCGGCGTGCGCCAGCGGCAACGTCGCGGTCAGGGCCTGGAATTTCACCAACTGCGCGAATTTCGTGAAGGCGACAGCCTGCGCCAGATCGACTGGAAAGCCACCGCACGCCAACGCTCACCGATTGCCCGTGAATATCAGGACGAGCGCGATCAGCAGATTATCCTCATGCTCGACTGTGGCCGACGCATGCGCAGCCAGGACGATGAACTGTCGCACTTCGACCACGCGCTCAATGCCTGCCTGTTGCTCAGTTATGTGGCCTTGCGTCAGGGCGATGCGGTGGGTTTGAGTACCTTCGCTAGCGATCACCCACGCCATCTCGCGCCGGTCAAAGGCAGCGCGCAACTGAACGTACTGCTGAACACGGTTTATGACCTCGACAGCACGCAGCGCCCTGCCGACTATCAGGCCGCCGCCAATCAACTGCTGACGCGACAGAAGCGTCGGGCCTTGGTGGTGCTGGTAACCAACCTGCGCGATGAGGACGATGAGGAACTGCTGAGCGCGGTCAAACGCCTGAGCGCACAACATCGGGTATTGGTCGCCAGTCTGCGCGAAGAAACGCTGGACACGTTACGCCAGACCACGTTGCAAACGCTGCCCGAAGCGCTGGCTTACTGCGGCACGGTGAGTTACCTGAATGAGCGGGCAGAACTCCATGAGCGGTTGAGCGCTCATGGCGTTCCGGTGGTGGATGTCCGGCCCGCAGAGTTGGGGGCCGAACTGGTGACGCAGTATCTCAGTTGGAAAAGGAGCGGAACCGCATGACCCCCTACTGATTTCTGTACGAGGTTCAAGGCAACTCCGAGTCAAAGAATTGAAGCCGGAATACTTCCTCATCAAGTACCGCCCCCTGCTCATCGACAACAGAAGCACGAATGGTCTTGTAGCCAACCATTCCTTGCGACGAATAACTTTTTCTCACCCATCCATCTTCCGTTGAAAATGATGAGCCATCGGGAACACTGTTCAGTCCCCAGAGAACTTTCTGACCGACAATCGGCTTGCCGTCGGGGATCGAGACGATCCTGAATGAGACAGGCACAGATTGATCCACCGGGTAACTGCCACTGCCTCTGATCTCAGTCATCATTCGCTCGTGCGCTTTAAGCGTAAAAGGAATCGAACTGACCTCCCATCCAGCCAAGCCCCCCCGAACGCCTGCATCGAGAAGACCGGGTTGAAGAGCCGAAAGTCGGAACACAACATTGGCGATACCTTCGCTATCGGTTGTCGTCGGCGCGATGTCGACTCCAGGGAATTCCCAATTGACCTCAACGTTTGCCAAGGGATTACCGGTAATGGCCGAGACGACGTAAACCCGGGCTGAAACTTCCTGCCCCGGATAACCGGTCAGATCATCGCTGAACAGTTCCTTGATCTGTCGAGGTTCATGCAGGAAATACGGCAATGAAATCGCTTCCGAATACTGCGCATCCCCCACCGTCGCGGTCAGTTGCGCCGCTCCGGGAGTCCTGGGCACAAAGCGGATCCGCGCCTCGCCGTAGAAGTTGGTGGTCGTCGTCACCTCGCCAAGATCCGGAGTGCGCCAGACAACATTCATCCCCGCCATCGGCCTGCCGCTGATGGTCGAAACAACGGTGATCTGCTCGGACACAGCCTCGCCCCAGTACAGCGTCTGGCTAACCCTCGAACGCTCGGCGATCTTCACCACTTGCGCGCCTTCACCCACCGACATTGCATTGACAGGTGACCATCGAGCCAGGCTTTCGCAGGCCAGAAACAAGCCGAAACTGCCGTTACGCTTGTCATCGACCATGAAGGAATCGGTGAATCCCGCCTCGCGGCTAAAGACCCTTGGCAAACCGAGTACTGGCTGAGTAAAACGAATGCCGAGTGCCTCAGGCCCGGTGCCGACCATGCCCAGCGTCAAATTTCGACCGGACAAGAAGGTGTCTTGCGGGGCAGTTACGTCGATTCTATGGGTCAGTTTGCGACGCGCAAAACCGGTGTCCTGGCCGAAAGGCTGTGCAGGCCCGTTGTCCATACTGAACTGCAATCGAGCCCATGGATCGTCGGCCAGCGAACAGACCTCCATCGAACGTGTATCTGTAGCATTGTCATACGGACTGCTGACAGACACCTCAACCGTTGCCGATCCGCCTGTGGTTGCCCCATACGCAAAGCCTGCCCAGCCATCGTCAGCAGTCACATGTTCTTCAGAATGACCATCCACCTTCCACTGAGTTGGCACTTGAACCATGGCAGCTTGCGAGAAATCCGAACGTACTTTCGCCCACATCCATGCTGGGTCCTGACCCACGATCGGGAAAACGGCAGACTCACGTACGGTTTCAATGCTGAGTTTGTTGTGGCCCAAGTGCATTCTGGTGACATCCGTCGAGCCATCCCACGTCAAGAATTTCAGACCGAACGCCCCGCCCCCCCGACTATCTGAACAATCCAGTGTCCAGGTCATGCCACTTTCATCAATAACATTGTGGCTATGTGGAGGCGGGTCGAGAACGATATCCAACTCTGACGCTGGAGTTCCGTTCCATTGCAAATCCATGGCAAGCCCCACCAGGGCACTCAGTGCGTTAGTTCTGAAAATATACCGGTGTACGGCACCCAGGCAGGGATACAGCGACTGACCTCGGTCGGTGCTCATATGATCCAGTTCCAGAGTGAATTCATCGTAAATGTCCGGTGAAACCAAGCGGCCGAGCAACTCTCGATCTTCCAGTGAATTGGTCAACAACCGCAGTCCGAACATGCTGCTGCGGCTCTTGGCGAATTCAGAGCTCAGGGTCCAGATCAGCGGTTCATCTGCCCGCAATACCCTGGGCTCGCCAAGTTCACTCACCACCAGCCCGATGCCTGGTTCGTCGATGCCCCATGCCAACGTAATTTCCTGGCCGATAAGAGGACTGCCGGCGAGGGCAGTGACCTCCAGGGAATGGGTGAGACCTCGTTTGCAGGCAACCCCTCGATCCTGGTTGATCAGACCACGATCAAATGTGATGTTGACCTTGTCTTTCCAAGAACTCCTGGCCATCGCGGTCACGCTGAATTCGCACTCATGCGGCGCAGCAGATTCATGCGCCCGGACCGCTGCGGTGATCGCATGAGTCCCGGGTTCTCTGGTGTAAAACTTCAGGCTCCCCCAACCACCGATTCCCGTTTGGCTTTGCACGACGCTGTCGGCGGTTTGCCACTCGACCAGCGCACCGATCACCGGTTCGCCGTCGCCCTGATCAGTAACATGCACCACTTGCAAGCGCAGGTACGCACTTTCGTGTTCCTCCACCACCGGACTATTCTCGGCCTGGCGTACCTCTTTGATCCTGATCCTGTTGCGCGCCAGCGACATGCGTTTTCTGGGCGACGGCAACAACAGCTTCGAGCAGACCAGTGACAACTCGAATATCCCGTCGCGCCGGTCTTCGCAGTTCAGCGTCCAGGATGCAGTGCCCCCTCCATCGATCGGCATGGGCACCGATGTTTCCAGTGGCGGACTGACCACGACACCCAGTTGCCCTGGCTTGTCACCGTGCCAATGCAAATAGAAGTCGCTGCCTCGCAGACGACTGTTGGTCTCTAGCATTACATCAATGAAATGGGTAGAACCCCGGTTCGGATAACTGTTATCAATCCAGTCCCTGATTTCGTTGTTTTCACGGACAGTCAACCGTGCCCACGGATCCTCGCCCAGTACCAGTACGTCAAACGTCTGAGTCCACACACCCTGCTCGTAATAAAGGCTGACCACAGAGGCTTCAATAACGAAGTCCCCTGCTGCCTTCGCCTCATAATCGAAGTAAGCCCAACCTTGTTCACCAGTAACGGTAGCCGCCAACACCCCATGCTCGGCGGTCGCCCAGTTCACCGTAAGCCCGGCAAATGGCTGGCCGGTGTAATACGACGCTACTTGCACACCCAAACGGACACTTTGCTCAATCAACGGGTAATAAGCGGCCTCGACCACCTCACGAAAAATCAGTCGATGATGCCCCAGCGATACGAGGATCTCGTAGGCCTGCGCGGTGTAACGGTTGCGCAAGCTCAGGGTGAATTCGTAGTCCTGATCATCGATTAACGGGCAATCGAGCGTCCATGGCACGTCCAGCGATTGCTGGGTGTCCCAAGCAGGCGTCGCGACAATCGCGCCCTGCGGGTTATTGTCGATGCTCAATTCAACCGGGGTGCCGTCCCAAGGGTTATCCGGCACAGGTACAAAACCGAGTACGTGGGGCGTGATCAATGCATTGCTGCCAAAAGCTCCGCCCCTGCTGGCGCCCTGACACAGGTACATTTTGCGCAAGGGCAGAAACGACACGCCGTCCAGCCCAATTTCCTGCAACTCAAGTGGCGCGAGTTTCAACTCGACTTTGACGCGTGTAACCCAGAGTTCGCCAAATGGACTTGAAGACTCTGTCGAGCTGTATATTTCGATGCGCAGCGGCTTTGAGCTTGAGATGTCCGATGTCAGTTGCACTTCATGCAGGGTCGGACTGAATCGCCTCTCTGGCCCTGATCCGAGACCCTCGCGATGTTGTACCTGATCAGGTTTACCGACGGGTTTGAGTTCGATGCGGTAATGCTCGATTTCTCCCTGAGAAATCCTCACCCAGCCTGATTGGCTGAAACTGCTTTCCCACAGAAAACTCAGCCAATAAGCACCATTGCCATCAGGATCTCTTGGAAGTGTGACGTCCTGCGTGACACCCGTGCCCTTCGGCGCTTTGATGTGTTTGACAGGCGTGTTGTCGTAATACGCCAGGCCTATGGCAACCGCACCCGTCCTTGCCCAACATTCGAACCTTTCTTCGAAATCACCGTTGCACACCAGGTTTTCATTGACCTGAACGATAGGATTATTCATGACTGCGCACTCCCTTGCCCTTGCCGGCCAGACGCTCTTGCTTGTGCTGCATTGACCAACTCCTTCACCGAATCGGTAAACGACTGATCTCCGCTCTTGCACGTATAGCGAATGCGCAAGATGCAATCGTTCATCGAGCGCAGCATGGCCTTCTGCGGCGGTTCGTTATGCCATGGACATTTCAGCTCCCAGGCAGACACCGCACCGGTATTTTCAAATGGAAAGAGCAAACCTTCGTCTGGCTTCGCCGCCGCCATGCCGTTGTCGGCAATCCCCACCGACAGGGCGATCTGCTGGCCCGGACGCAAGTTGAACAGCACATCGGAAGGGGCCACTTCCCCAGGATCAGGTTTATGCAAGTACTGCACTGACTGCACCGAAGCCCGGCTGGCGGTCATGCTGCCAACCTGCAGCAACGTCACGCGCACGTCCTCGAAAGGACCCGTCAGCACTGGCAAGTCGACTTCCACCGAACTGATCTGCCGGCAGTAATGTCCCGGATAATCCCGATCGAACAGCAATTGCGTCAGTCTGAACTCCAGCGAGCCGGTCGTCTGCAATTGCGCCAATGCAGCCTCCCAACCACCAACGCCCTGAGGGTCAGTTGCGTCATTGAACAGGCGACGCAACGAGATGGTTTTCACCAGTTCAAGCCGTCGCTCGGTGCGTTGCAAGTACTCACGCTCCATACGCAGCAGGTGCGCGCGCAGATGCTCGCCAGCAGTCAAACCGTGACGTTGATCCTGCCAGACCTGCGGCAAGGGAATATGTGAATCGTAATCGCCGGTTTCGGCGCTCATCGCCGTTTGCGCGCTGAGGCAAAGACTGACCACCGCGTCGTAAGCCTGATAGTGCAAGGCCTTGAGCTGGCCCAGCATCCAGCCGAACAATTCGGCATTGGTTGCGCGCTTTTTAAGATAGTTGTACATCGTCAGCGCCTGAGCGTTAGCTCGCAGCGTTTGCGCAAGGTTGGTTCTAGCCGCATCAACCGCATGGTTCTGCGCGACGATTTGCGCATCGATGGCCGCGATTTCTGCCAGCGCCTGATCGCGTTGCAGCCCCCATTCATTGCGGCGACGGCGATAACCTTCGGTGGTGGCTTGCTTGTCGGCATCGATTTGCAGCATCGACGAAGCTATCTCCAGGCCAAAGCAGATGGCATCCGTAACTTTGTCGATACGAAACCCGCCGTTCGCCATACCGAAGATATTGGGCGCGGCCGCCAAGGCCGCGCCTACCGGTTTGAGGATTTTGGCAGTCAGCGCCAGCTCTTTGGACTGGTCCAGGTTTGCCATGACCTGATATTCGACAGCCGACACGTTTTCGTCATAGCGGGCTGCGTAAGCAGCAGCCCGTTCCCGGGCCACTGTCCGGCTCTGCTCGAGCGCCGTCATGCTCGCTTCCAACTGAGCGATGGATTGCTCCTGCACGGTTTTGGCGTAGTTGCCCAACTCCACCAGATGGTTTTGCTGCAGCTCTTCCTGCTCGGCACGATCACGCCGCTCAAGCAGATTGAGTACTTGGCTGCCGTAATCCTGCAAGACCTGCACCGCACGCAAGGCAACCTCGAAGATCGTACGCCAGCGAAACGCAATCACCACCAGCCGTCCGCCCATCGGTCTGGCACCACCGACACCACCTGCGGCCAGAGCGCGCAGCAATTGGTTCGGGTCAGTCGGTGGGTTGAACAACGGCAGGAGCATTGGCTTGCCATCAATGGTCAAGTTGTTGCGCAAGTTGTTCATGCGGTACTGCGGCTCGTTGAACCACGCGAACAACTCATCATTGATGGGTGCCCTGAACGGCGGACACCCCAACATGCCCAGCATGGGAGCCGTATCGGAGCCGCCCGGAACATCTGCCAGGCTGTAATTCAATGTCTGCTCGAACGCTTCCAGTGCCGTACGCGTGCAACTTTGGGCCAGAAGGTTCCCCAGCGTCGCGGTCTGCCACAAGTTCACCGTTTGAGTCAGAGGCGGTTTGCCCATCAATGATCCCGCTTGTACATAGCACAGCTTCGCCGCCACCAGGCTTTCGCGGGTCAGTTGGCGGTAATGCCAGTCCCCCCAGGCCATGAGGTTCTTCACATATTCGATGAACATCAGCAGCCTCAGATGCACAGGCGCCGAATATCCAATCGCATCCGGGTCGGCGGGCGCTGCGGCTTCACAACCGGCATGCCCCAGATCGTTGATCAAGGGGCGGCAGCGCCAGAAACGTGGTTTCTCGGGTACCGAGCTGCTGTCGGCAGGGGCCCGGGGATCGAAAATGAAATGCAGCCACGTCTGGGCTTCGGCAAACCGCTCTTCATCACGCAAGCGTGTCGCGATCAAATGCGGCAGATGGAAAAACAGCTCCCAGAAAAACAGCCCGTTGGCACCGTCGAAAGCGCCGTTGCGCTCCTCGAAATCAACATTGGTAGGCGGCGGCTCTGACAGATGCTGGGAGTCCAAATTAATCAGAGTCGCCGCAGAGACAGTGGAGCGCGTGACCAGCTCGGGGCCGAACAGCGAATTGAGCCGAACGTATCGCAACGCCCAGTCATCACCCAGTTGAAAGTCGAGGAACTGGGCGGCATCCGTGGCGTTTTTAAGCAGCGTTGGCGGGAGGAAATACGGGAGGTCGACAATCGTCAGGGCAAACTGTTTACCGCCAAAGCCGTCAGTATCGTTCTTTAGAGTGAACCTGACGTTGCTCCACGTCCCCTTTGGTCGAGTGAAAGTACCCAAAAAATTCATTGTCCAACCGCCGGCTGTCGACACCGCACGCTTCACCGGCGCGGGGTCGCCATTGGCGGGATTTTCCAACTGCAAGGTAAAGTTTGTATTTTTCTCTGACAAACCTGTGGGCCGGCAAAAACCCTCAACCGTCAGCACATCATTACTACCCGATCGCATGGCGAAGACGTTCAGCCCCAGAAAAGCTGCCATGGAGCCTGGCGGTGACTCACTTGGGACCACAGTAACCTCAAGACCCAAGGGGTGCTGAACCGTCAAGGCAGAAACAAATCGCTCAGTCTTGGCCAGCTCCAGCCAGTTACCACCGTCTTCAACAACGGGGCGCATCAGCACATCGATGATCGCGGTCTCTTTCAAGGCAGCTGTGCCGGTTTTATCATTGTCCAGCAATACCCCGAGCTTGCCTTTGGGATTCTGAGAGTCGACCCACACGGTTGCAATCAACCGGGCACCCGCAGAGAGATCCTCATCAAACTCGCCATGGCGTAAATTCAAAGGCGCCGACCACTGGCCGTTCTGCCTCATGAAGGCCACATTGATATCCAGCTGATGGGGCACGAATCGGGATCTGTCGTCCTTTGAGGGATCCGCGGGGACGGCTTTGATGAGCTCGCCGACCTTGTCCCGCCACTGCGCCCAGACCAGACACAGTCGGCCATTCCAGACCACCGGACGCATGTCCAGCACCCGCCCGGCAGGTTGAACATCCACCGCTTTCCATTCACTCCACGCCGCCGGGTTGACGGCCACACACGTGGGCGTGATCTCGATTTGCGCCTTGCGCCAGAAGTACTGGAACGGCGGCACCCGCTGACGCCCGAGAAAGTAATAATCGGCGCGCTCCGGGGTCGTGCCGTCCATGTAGCCACTGACAACATCCAGATCGCAGATCTGTTCGAAGGCTTGCAAGTAATCCTGTAGCGCGGCTTGAACCGAATCGCTGTTCAAACGGGCCTGGTTGAGGTTGTTTTCAAGGGCCTTGAACAGATCCGTCTTACGCTGACGGACGAACGGATTGATGTAGTTTTCCGGGTAGAGCGCGATCATCTGCACTGCGGCCCAGTCCGAGTAGTTGTTGTACAGCGCCCAGTTTTCAAGCTGTTCAGGGGGAAACTCGTGGTTTTCGAAACCGGGCTCCATTTTGTTGTACACCGCACTGATATATTGCTGCGCACAACTGATCGCTTCGGCCACCCCCGACGTCTGCACTCGAGCACTGTCCAACGGGTCGATGCGCAGCAATTCGAACACGTCCTCCGGGGTCCGCAAAGGCGGGTAACGCTCAGCCTTTACTTGCCCGATGCAATACTCAAGCAACGCGGTACGACGTTTTTCCTGCAACAGACCAATGTTGTTCGATGTCATGATCCTTGCTCCGTGGAAGAGGTTCCCGAGTCACTGGCGGAAGGCGTTGACGCTTGTTCAAGCGAGTGGCTGCGGCCTTGCGTCACCCCAAACCTGATGGGTTCGAAGAGTGTCCCCAACCCGCTTGCCAGGCTGCGTATACCGACTTCGAATTCACCGCTGAAATCGCTGGTGATATAAACCGTGGTTTGACCTTGCTGATTGGTGAAACCCTGTGCCGGACGGATCGTTGGTCGTTCTTCGGGATCTGTATCTCCTTCCCAGGCCCAGTCCACCAGCATGTTGGCCCCAAGGTTTGCGTACTGGTCCACCATCGTGGCGTAGAGTGTGATTTCCTGACCAAGCGGCACGACCTCCGTTGGCACCGGAGACATCAGCCCGGTCGGGAAACTCATGCTCTCGGCGTGAGCGATGACGTTGATGCTCACTGCCCACTCAGGCTCGAGCAGGCTCATGGAAAAATAAAGGCTGTCCGTGCCCAAGACTGTGCCCGGAAAATACTCAGCCGTGAGGACTCCATTGGGATCGGTGATGCCCGATTTGATGGTCCCTAGCTCGGAGTGCCAATCAACAGCGATGCCTTTCAACGCTGCGCCTCGGGCGTCGGTGAGCGTCATCGTAATGATCGCTTTCTCATCTTTTTTACTAGCGAAGACTTCCGTCGGTTCTACTGCGCAAGTCATCCTGACCAACTGCTTCAGTTCGCCCGGTGCTTGCACGACAGGCACAGGCGTCTGGGTCTGACTGAGCAAAGCCAGTTCAGCTGCCTGGGCATAGGCCTCGCTGGCATCGGTTGTCTCCGGCAAGGTACCGATCCGCAAAATGGTCCGGGCATCCATACCGGTCTGCATCGACAACTGGTAAACGCGTATCAGCAGATCCAGTTGTTCCAGGGTTTTCAACACTTGGGTTTCAGGATCGATATGGCGAACACATTCGCTGACTTCCTGCGCGCTCCAGGCAAAGAATTCAGCCAGTTTGATGGCTGCTGCCTGCTGCACCACCCGCAATGCATCCTCGCTGGGTCGGGCAGGAAGCGAATGGACCTGACGCAGATAGTCCAGCAATTTCTGTTCCGGCTGTTCACTCATGCTGAACGCGCGGGTCAGCGTGGTCATCGCGTAAAGTATGCGCACCGAGAACACAGATTTTTGAGAGGGATCGATGATGCTTTGGTCGACCCACGCCTCATATCCATAATCCAGATAATCCCGGAGCAGGGCCGCACTCAAACCCAGCATTGAAACGACTTCGGCGCGCTGGCGCACAACAGCCAGCAATTGGAGTAACGGATCTGAAGGTTCGTCGCGCCTGCGCTGCGTCGCTGGCGGTTCGAGGTCAGTGCGGTCATACACCTGGCGCAACAGTTGGTACACCGAAGCATCGACCCAGTTCAGCACCAGAACGGCCAATTCGCCCTCAATGCCGGCGTAGACTGCCAGCGACTCCCTGACCAGCGACACTTGAGCGTCTCTGGCCTGCAGAAGAACGGCGAGCATGATCTCGGCCAAGACGCTGACCTGGGCGTCCTCAATGTCCAGGCCGTTCCTGACGGCCCATTCAAGCTTCTCGCGGGCAAAGGCCGAATAATCCTCCGGCGTCATGGCAGTGGCCAGTATCAGCCCATTGACATCGACAACCGGCGCCAGCCCCTCACTGTCAATCGACAGTAAATCCAGCCAGTCGCTTTCTCCGGCCGGCGGAATACCGGCTACGAGAAAAGAATTATTGGATAACCGCGCGCTGGGCAGGAGGGTGCCGATCTTGTCGAAGAACTGTTGGTCCTGCTGGGAGAAATCGCTCAGACGCAGTGGTGCACTCACGTGCTGCAACATCCACAGCACCGACATGTTGCTTTGCTCGCACCATTGCACGCAGGCCTGCATGGCTTCGATCAGGCTCAGCACACCCGGATCGCCAGCCGTGGCGTCAATGCGGCTGTCATCACCCGCCACGTCGACAATACACGGCGTGCCCGCCAGCCCTTTGAGCCAGGTTTCTCCCCCCAGCACACTGAGCATCAACACGCCTTCGACCGGCGTGATATTCAACAGCCGGGGCAGTTTTACCAGACGGTAAAAACTGGAAATGACCGGCGAACTGCGCACCAGACTATCGGTAAGATCATGAGCCTGGGCTATCGCCAACGCCAGGTAGTGGTAAGTCTGAAGATCAATGCCCAAACCACTGCATAGCTGGCTGACCGTCAGATTGTCTTGGTCCGATGTCGGTATCAGCGCAAACGGTGTGCCGTCGAGTCTCAGCGGCTCGCGATAATTATCTTGATTGTTGAAGACCTGATCGAACTGCGACAGTGCATCACCGCGACCGTACAGTGACAGTTCATCGAGAAACACGGCGAAATCCGCTGCCGTGCAGTTGTAGCGTTCACGCAGTCGCTGAAACAGGCCCAACGCATGGATCACGTTGACCGAAATCGCCCACACCTCAGGCTTTTCGGCTCCACGCGCTTGCGCCCTGATCGCTGCCACCAACAGGGCGTCAGTCTGCTCAGGGGACAGATTCAGCCATTTGTCCAGGCGCAACTTGCGGTTGAGTCGATCAAATGTATTCAAGCCTCTTGGGGTATTGGGATTCACGATTATCCGATGAAAACTATTCCCTGACTGCGTGGTGATACCGATAGCGGGGTGAGCATTATCATTGATGTAAACCGAGCCGGATCGGCCGCCTTCCGGGACATCGGGCTCACTGGAGTAATTCACATTGGCCGAACGCCGCGGCGCGTAGTCCCCAACCGAAAAAAGACTTGTAATCTCCTCGGCCACAAGATTTGTACGTTGAGCCAAATAAAATATCTGATTGAGATTCAGATACTCAGTGTCTTCGGTGCCAAAGTTCTCCAGATAGAACTGATACATATCCTCGGGATATGTGTATTCCTCAGTAAGAAGCTGCTGCTGGTAAGGGCCCAGCCGAGAGGCATGAGCCAGAGCAGCAGCGGCAAGCCTGGTCAGGGACGCGGAGTGCAAGAAGTTGGGGAATTTCCTGTCAACGATGTTGGCAAAATCCCCCACTGATCGTCCGCTGAAACCCGCAACCCCATCAACCGTGACCCAATGCTGGTAATACGGCAGACCGTTGGGATAGCGTGCTGTGATCAATGCCTGTTCAATTGGAACCACCGTGTTCGCAGCGATGAACGCCTGTAGCACGCGTACGACCACGTCGACTGATGACTCCGGCGCGTTCACCGCTTTACTGTCGACCGTCAACGTCATCAAATCCGTGCGACGCTCATGCAACGGCAGCTGGGTGTCGTCACCAACGGATTCGATCAAGTCGCGAATCAAGCGATACAAAAAGACCAGATACGCCGAAGGCCCGAACATGGACTCCAGAGAATCCGAGGGGCACTTGGCTCTCAATTGCAGATCGAATATTCGCTCCAGTTGCGGCCCGTCAACGAGCGACATCAAACCACTGGACGGTCCTATCGACCCGGCTTTATCCCTCTCCACGTGATGTTCAATAAACCGACGCCGCACATAGCTCGCCAGGCTGTTGGCCCGGCGCAAAAAACGTCGCGCCTCTTCCTGCTCAAGTCCGTACTCGCCGACCAGCACCGGAATACCCTTTTCGACCAGTGGGAAAAACGATCCCCCTTCCTCAACGTAACTCCAGAGTTTCGAAAGCCGGTTTTGCGCAGTGGACGTTTGCTGACCAAACAGCTGAATGAACAACTGCGCAGCGGGACGGAGTGAATCAGCCATGGTCACATTCCTTGAGTCGATAACGGGCCCGGCCCGCCTGACTGTCGTGTCAGGCGGACCCAGCGTTCCATAAGGATTTAGCGCTTGAACGCAGCAGCCGCCAACTGTCATAAATGACAGGTTTAATGCCCGTTCATCGGAATTTTACAAGTGTGATTTACCCGTCGGTGCTGATTCGATTTCAAACCGCTCACTGGCGACCCAGTCGGAACCCAGCGGATCGCTATCGCTTGGTTGCAGCTTGAAACGGCACCAGTTGCCACCCAACGGTAGCGCTTGGTCAGACAGGCCTTGCCAGTCAGGGTCGACCTGAATCGACGCTGCCCATGTCTTGTCCGGGTTGAAGGGGTCGACCAGAACACCGACACCTTGACGGCCTGTGCCGGCAAACAGCACCGGGTTGCTGACCCAGCGTCCCGGCGCGGGTATCTCAATGGTGGGCAGATAAGTTGCCAGCTGAAGCGTGCGTTTCGCGCTATCGGATTCAAACCCTTCGTAAGCCGCCACAACTTCGAGTTCATGATTGCCTTCGTTTTGCCCAGGCTTCAGCGTTACCGACCACGTCCGGTTTTCCCGCACCTCGACGCTTGCCTGGTCGCTACCCAGCGTCACGGTCACGGTGTCGCCGGGCGTCGCGAAACCCGACACCACGACCCGTCGGCCGACATGGTCATCGGCAGTCGGGGTTTCGATAAACGGAGCCGCCGGCACGACCTTGTAACGCAAACGCTCATTGGGCTGAGAGCGTTGTGGAGTGCCATTGTGGACGAAGGTTTGAAAAGCCCAGATGGTTGTGTTTCCCACCGGCAGACTCACTTCGGCTTCCCAGCTGTCTGACGCGTTCACTTCAATATCCGTCAGCAATGGCTCAGTAGCGCCTTCCAGCCAGACCTCCACCCGCGCGCCAGGTCGGCCAGTGCCAGCAATTTTCGAGGTGCGCGGCGCTTTCCCGCCAGGGATCGGCGTCGTGAATCGAGGCGGCGGCACCACCACCTTGAGTTCGTGCACAGCGCTGTTGGTCGACTCTTGCCCGTTAAGTATCTGTTGCGCGTGGAGGAAGTAATGCCTCAGCTCCAGATCGCGTAGTTCGATCGACCATTTGCCCTCCTCAAGCAATTCGAGCGGAGCGCCCAGCGTTCCTCCCATCTGGCTGTCATGCAATTGCATCATCGCGCCCTGCATGCCGTTATCACCTTCAATGGTGACGTCGTACCCCACTTCTGAGCCGGATACCGGCGCGACGATGAGCGGTTGCAACATGACTCTGTGGACAGTGAAGGTTTTCGATGCCGGCACTGAAGGGACATCGACAACGATCTGGGTAACGGTGACGCGGTGGAGGACTCCCGGTTCAAATGCTTTGGTTCGCTGAAATGCCCAGCGCTCGCCCTCCACATCCGCTTCGTACTCCGAGCCGTCGTCGCTGAACCGGAGCTTCACCACCGCTTCAGACCAACAAGTGCCACTGAACATCGGCTCCAGCCCCTCCTCGGAAGGATCATCCAGGCCTGGCGCCAGCGGTGGAATCGTGACGTGCAGTATGAAAGGACGTTGCGAGGGATGGTCTCCCAGATGCTGTGTAATGTGGACTTCCCGCTTGTTGGTTGGCCCCCACTTCACCAATGCCGGGGTCGACCATTTGCCGTTCACGACCGCTACACTTCGTGCAGCCTCGGTTGTATCGGGAAACCTGAGCGAGACGGTGGCGCCTGTGTAACCTTCACCGCTGAAGACGGGTAGATACTCCTCGGTGTAGCTCGCCTCGGTGATATCCGGCATGTTGTTGTGGACTTCGAATTCAAGCGGCAGCGATTCGATCCAGCCATTGGCGTTGTCGGCGATTTTTTGAATCACCTTCATCTTGTAGGAGCCAAGAGGCCAGACAACGGGGGCGGTTTCCCACTGACCCAGCCCATCGACGCGGATGTTGGGAGGTAAAGGCAGCGAGCTGTCGCTGGCAGAGAACTGGATTTCGGTGGAGAGGTTTTGATCGAAATGGCCCGTGCCGGAGAACTTCAAGCTTGTATCCGGGAGTAAGGTGACATCAGGTTTTTCCAGTTCGGGAGGGCGGATTCTGAAGGCTCGCGGTGCACTGCGTTCGGATGACACACCGCCCAGATCCTGTTCGACAACGAGACTGATCGGCCCTGGTGGCAAATCAGCGACAGAAGCAACCCACGAACTACCTTTCTCAGGCACAACCGCCGAGCCGACCAGCGAATTGGTGAGATCCAAATACACCGAAATACTGGCGCCGCTTACACCGTTGTCCCCTTCCAACACAAAATTCGGCTCCTGCGTAGAAGAGGGTCCTGGTTTGAGCACTTCAAGCACGCCGACGGCAACAAACGTGACCGCTCTTGAGTATCCGTGGCTGATATTGGGGTGTGTATACTGTACTTCAACAGTGAGTTCCCCAGATCGGATGCGTTCTTTTAATGGTGCCAACTTCCAAGAATCGGAAGCAGTTACTGAAGCTTCACTTAATACGTCATAGTGATCATCTCGACTCACTACCTGAAGTCTTAATCCGCGATGCCCCTTGCCACTGAAACTCAACTCGGACGTTCGCAAGACTTGCCCTTGCCGGGGAGACTCCAGCTTTGGCAAATATAAATAAAACATTTCTCTGACTGCAGATAAGCGAAAGTACTGACGATTCTTATAACGAGCCGTTTGGAACATCCCAATGGATTTTTTTCCTGGGGGGTACACCGTATCAAGCGGCGCAACCCAAGTCTGACCACAATCCACTTCAGCACCAAGTGCGTTGTGACTCCCGGGACCCACCTCCAACGCAAAAGCCGTCGTTCCGCCCCCCCCATAACCGCGAATGGTAAAGTCTTCTGAAATATCTTCGAAACTTAAAACGTCATGAATAATGTAGTAATCGAGATACCTGTAATCCGAAAATTCATCTCCGAGACGCCACTGGATGCGTAGCGACCTTGCGCCGTCGCTCGTATACGCTGTATTGACGACATTAACAACACGCCCGGGAAACCACTCGGAAACCTGATGATGAATGACGCCATCGACCATGTAATCTATCCATACTTGATGGGTTCCGTCCCAAGGAATTCGGAACTCCAATTTGAACGCCCATCCTTGAATGACAGAGCTATATGGCGCTAACAACTCTACTGGGGGAGGTTTCGACATAGAGGAAGCAAGATCATCACTCGATTGTTGCGGCCCCGCGCCAGAAACCAATGCATCTTCAGTTACTTCGCGAAGATCAGTTTGATTGACGAGTTCTTTGTCTTGCTGCCCGGAAATTTCCAGACTGGATTTGTCGCTGTCGTCGGAAGTCATTCACGGGGCTCCAATTGTCGGCGTCGCTAGTGGCGGGTCGTCCTAAGTTACGGCGGCCTGACTTACGCGCGCACCTGTCAACTTTGACAGTCCCGACCAACGGTAACTTTTCTCACGCTACAACATACGGATGTCCTTCAGCTACTAACACCCGGCTACACCAGGTTGCGCAGTTGCCGACAACTCACTCAGAATCCGCCGGCTTGTGCGCTTTAAAGTTGCCCCGGTCAGCATTCTGCTGCTCGACCTGGCCGACAACCTCGATGACAGGCCAAGGCATCTGGCGATGGCGATCTATCAGATGAGTGAGATGGGGTTATTGCTGGCGGAAGAGGCGCTGGATCAGGAGCGGGCGATCGCGGTGGCCTGGTTTTGGATCACGGGCGCCTTTGAAGACGCCATCGCCAGCAAGCCCGCTCCCACAGGGTCTGCGTCGACAGCAACATCCATGCACAATGCAAAACTGTGGGAGGCGGCTTGCCAGCGATGGCAACAGCGAGCGCCGCCGAAATCAAGCCGAAGCCGGCAACGGCTGAAAACTGAAATAACGCTGCAACGCCTGCACCAGTTCCCCATATTCCGGCGGCGGTCGCTGCACAACGAACCCGGCGTCGTAATGCAGCGGCGTGGCGTCTTCATGGCACCACACGCAATACGCGGTGAAGTCGATGACTTGCTGGCAGCCATCGCTGGCGGGGATTTTCAGATGCAACTGGAAATCCACGCCAACCATCATGGGCAAATGGCTGATCAGCATCAGCCCGTCTGCGGACACGTTGCCGAGAAAACCGATGGGCTTGTCGGTAACGCTATTGAACACTCTAAGGAAATACGGCAGCTGATGCCGTTCAATCCGGCGGTCGGTAAACATGCGCAGTTCGCCATGCAAGGCTCCGTCACAGAGCCGCACCTTTGCTTCGGAACGTGCCTGAGTCGCAGGCACGCTCTCCCCGCTTCCGGTGTGACGGTCGCTACGTCGCCGTCACCTGACCACTTGCCAGTCGCAGGTGTTGCTCCGGGTTTACAGATTCGGCTCTAAACCCGGGTTAATCGACTATAGCTCAGCTTGTACACACAGCCAGATTTTGTCTGACAACTTCCATTAAAAGCGGGTTGGCCGCACGGCGGGGGTGGCGACCGGGATCGGGTAATGGCCCAGGCTCTGCAAGGTTTCCAGGCGCGCGCGTGCGCGGTAGGCGTATTCGCTGTTGGGGTACGAGGCGATGATGAACTGATAGGTCTGCGCCGCGTCGACAAACATTTTCTGACGTTCCAGGCACTGGCCGCGCATCATCGACACTTCCGGCCACACGTACGGGCGGGCACGGCTGGCGCGTTCGACCTTGGACAGTTCAAGCATGACCTGCTCGCAATTGCCGCGATCATAGGCGCTGTAGGCGTTGTTCAAATGATGGTTCATCGACCAACGGGTACAGCCCGTGACGGCGAGGACGCTGAGGGCAAGGGCGGCAATGGGCAACAATCGCATGAGGGTTCTCCTGTCTTGTGCTCTGTATCGACCCCTGCTCGGAAATCTTCAGGCGCGTTTGTCCCAAAGTTGCCGAGTTCAATAAAGAAAAGATTAGAACGAAGCGCTTCGCAAAAAGTAGTGCAAACGAACAATGACTACACCCGTCGAGCATAGTAGCCTTCGCTAGCGCTTGAACTCAGGAGTCTTTGCATGTCCGTCCGTCGTACCAAAATCGTCGCTACCCTTGGCCCGGCCAGTAACTCGCCGGAAGTTCTCGAACAGCTGATTCTGGCTGGCCTGGACGTTGCCCGTCTGAACTTCTCCCACGGCACCCCCGACGAGCACAAGGCTCGCGCGAAACTGGTGCGTGACCTCGCTGCCAAGCACGGCCGCTTCGTCGCCCTGCTGGGTGACCTGCAAGGCCCGAAAATTCGTATCGCCAAATTCGCCAACAAAAAGATCGAGCTGAAGATCGGTGACAAGTTCACTTTCTCCACCAGCCATCCGTTGACCGAAGGCAACCAGCAAGTGGTCGGCATCGACTACCCGGATCTGGTCAAGGACTGCGGCGTGGGCGACGAGCTGCTGCTCGACGACGGCCGCGTGGTGATGCGCGTTGAAACCGCCACGGCCACCGAACTGCATTGCGTCGTGACCATCGGCGGCCCGCTGTCCGACCACAAAGGCATCAACCGTCGCGGTGGCGGCCTGACCGCTCCGGCCCTGACTGAAAAAGACAAGGCCGACATCAAGCTCGCCGCTGAAATGGAAGTCGACTACCTGGCGGTGTCCTTCCCGCGTGACGCCGCCGACATGAACTACGCCCGTCAACTGCGCGACGAAGCCGGCGGCACTGCCTGGCTGGTGGCGAAGATCGAACGCGCCGAAGCCGTGGCCGACGACGAAACCCTCGACGGCCTGATCAAGGCCTCCGACGCGGTGATGGTTGCCCGTGGTGACCTCGGTGTGGAAATCGGCGACGCCGAACTGGTGGGCATTCAGAAGAAAATCATTCTGCACGCACGCCGCCACAACAAGGCTGTGATCGTGGCGACCCAGATGATGGAGTCGATGATCCAGAACCCGATGCCGACCCGCGCCGAAGTGTCCGACGTGGCCAACGCCGTGCTCGACTACACCGACGCCGTGATGCTTTCGGCCGAATCCGCCGCTGGCCTGTACCCGCTGGAAGCCGTGCAAGCGATGGCGCGCATTTGCGTCGGCGCTGAGAAGCACCCGACCGGTAAAACCTCCAGCCACCGCATCGGCAAGGAATTCACCCGCTGCGACGAAAGCATTGCGCTGGCGACCATGTACACCGCCAACCATTTCCCGGGCGTCAAAGCGATCATCGCGCTGACCGAAAGTGGCTACACCCCGCTGATCATGTCGCGTATCCGTTCTTCGGTGCCGATCTACGCCTACTCGCCACACCGCGAGACTCAGGCGCGTGCGGCGATGTTCCGTGGCGTGTACACGATTCCGTTCGACCCAGCCTCGCTGGAACCGCACGAAGTCAGCCAGAAGGCCATCGACGAACTGGTCAAACGCGGCGTTGTGGAAAAAGGCGACTGGGTCATCCTGACCAAGGGCGACAGCTACCACACCACCGGCGGCACCAACGGCATGAAGATCCTGCACGTGGGCGACCCGCAGGTCTGAGTGACCGGATGCTGAAAAAAACCGCCATGTGAATGGCGGTTTTTTTTCGCCCCTGTAAAGGCCGACACTGCAATTATTCATGCGTCAACTGTCAGGTCTTACAGTAAGGAGCCTGCCAAGGTCGATGCCTGCATCCCATCAAGAACGAAAGAAGGCCTTGCCTTCCTGAAGCCAAACAGATGAGAGCCAGCGGCACCCCATCGAAAAAGCACTGTTTCGGATGGCGCTGAACGGTACTGCGGACGCTACCTTCGGCAACAATGGTTTAGTCATCGTCGATCTACCGGCCACCCGCTGCGCATCAACACCTGCAACTGACCGTCAACCCAATAACGATCAGGCTCAGGCATCAGTAATGCCCGATGGCAAAATCCTTTTGCTGCAGAACCTGGACAGCCCATTCGGCGTCATCACTGTGCTGAACAGCGATGGCTCGCCGGACAAGACTTTCAACAAAACGGGTTATCTGAGTGTTGGTGAAAAAAATGAATACTTTGCAATTCATCAATTGGCCTTGCAGCCCAATCAACGCGTTTTTGCCATCGGTGAAGCTTCTGCAAGCGTCAGAAAAGGATTGCTGATCAGTCGAGAGCCAAACGGCAAAGCCAATATTCAGTTCAACCGCACACAACCGCTCAAGACAGTGCTCGACTATGCAGAAACCGGGTGGCTTGCGGGCACAGCGCAGAGCGACGGAAAACTTCTCGTGGCAGGGAGAGCAGACTTGCCGATGGAGGCCACACGGAACGTTGTGATAGCTCGCTTGATCAGTGACGGCACACTCGACAGCTCATTCGGCAAAGGCTCCGGCTCCCTGCATTTCCCGCAGACCACGGGCTCATCACTCGCCATCGCGTTCATGCCTGACAACGTACTGTTTTTCAGTTGGACAACCGATACGAACATCAAAATCATGCGCGGCCTGCTTGGTTGAAGGTATGCAATCTCCTCTGACAACCTCTTCAACCATGGGTATCGATAGCGTCAGGATATGGGTCCACCTGACTTTCTGAAAAATAAGCCCCGCCATTTGAATGGCGGGACTTTTTGCGTCCGGGTCAGGCAGGTGTGGCGCCTGTGCCGGCCTCATCGCTGACACAGCAAGCGTAAATCACAGAGTGACATCCCCCGTCTACTGTCAGACCTGACAGTAGACGGGGGATGGTGAGGGGTAGCTACTTGAGTCGCCCCCTACTCAAGGACAGCCACATGAACCACTCAGATCGATCTGTGCAGGCCGCAGGGTCGCTTGATGAAAGTTTTGCAGATGCAGGTATTTTTCGTCTCGACCTCGCGCAATTGGGCTCTGAAACAACCATCCTCGGCGTCACCACAGCCCTGGAGCACCTGTATTTCACCGGTCAGATACGACGTGGTGTCACCCATTCGCCCTACCTGCTGGGGCGCTTGCTGGCTGACGGAACGCTGGACAACCGCTTTGGCACGAATGGCGTCGTGACCGGTTTTTTTGCCGGAACAAACGAGTCCCGGGGGAACGCCGTGAGCGTTCTCAGTGACGGCAAAATTCTCGTGACCGGGTCTGTAGGAGGCGCACGTGATCCGGCATTGGCCCGATACCTGCCCGACGGAACGCTGGACGTCGAATTTGGAATGGCGGGGCATGTCGTACTTCCGCGACCTCAAGAGCTCAATGCCCTGATGCTCATAGACGTGGGGGGAGGTAAAGATCAGAGCGTGCCGGCAAACGTCTTGCCCCTCGACAATGGAAAAATCCTGATCGTAAATTCTTACGTCATCACTCATCTGGCGGACACCCGCGCCTTTATTTTCCAGCTCAACAACGATGGCTCGCTGGACACTTCTTTCAATGACAAGGGGTATGTCCAGGTCATTTATCCGGGTGCCGATCCTGCTGACGTCAAAGTGCATGGCGGTTTGATCGATCAGGACGGCAACATTGTCGTCTGCGGCCAACTGGCGCCACGCTCAGGCACGTCGGCGCCTCTGTTCGCGCGCTACGGACTCAACGGCAGCCTCGATCAAGGCTTTGGCAATGGCGGGTTTGTCATTGTGCCAGTGTCGGAGTCCGCCAGACTGGTGGCCATTATTCAACAACCGAACAACCGTCTGCTGGGCATCGGCAGAACCGAAACGCCCCAAGGTCTCTTGATCGGTCTGGAACCGGATGGCAGCGCCAATCTCCAGTTCAATCGAGGTCAACCCTTGCTCACCCGATTGAATAATGAGCCCACCTACTGGGCCGGCGGACTCATGCAACCGGATGGCAAGATCGTTTTGATAGGCAAGCAACTGGATGACACAGCGCCAGCCGTCGTCGCAAGAATACTCAGTGACGGTTCGTTTGATACAACATTCGCGGGCGTCGGTTGGGTGGGTACGGACGTTGGCGGCAGAACAACTTTCTACGCTGTCACGCTACAGAAGGATGGAAAGATCGTAGTGGCAGGAACCGGGACTACCCCGCAGTTTCAAGGTCAGGTACTGCGCTTGCACGGACTTGGCTGATTGTTACTTCAAGCGAGCAGAAAGCAAAAGCCCCGGCCGATGAATGACGGGGCTTTTGCTTTCTGCATGCGGCGCTCGAAAGGCAGCGCCCCTTGACCGTGAGGCGCGGCACGCACAACGAACAAACCAGTGTCAACTGTCAGACCTGCCAGTAGACGCGGCAGGATGATGGGCAGCTACTAAAGCCGAAAACAATCCATTCAAGGAGCGTTACATGGCCACTCCAAGCCCATCAGTCCGACAAGCCGGTTCACTGGATGAAAGTTTTGGTGAGAAAGGCATTTGGCACCTGAACATCCCTAACCTGCGGTCGCAAACCACACTTTTAGACGTTACAGCGCAATCCCTTTCGACACTGGAACGCCTTTATTTTACTGGCGATGCTTTTCATGATTCCGGAGGGCACTACATATTGGGCCGCTTGTTGCCTGAAGGATCGCTGGATAAATCGTTTGGCGTGGATGGCATTGTCAGCGGTTCACTTGGCTCTGCACCGGTCTCCATCGGCAATTCCATCATCCTGCAGGCCGATGGCAAGATTCTACTGATTGGACTGTCAGGCAACGTCCCCGTACTGGCCCGTTTCTTCTGCGACGGCAAACTGGATCGCGAATTCGGCTCCAACGGTCTTGTGACTCTGCCAATACCCCAAGGCTTGCAGGCTCAGTTCCCCGGTCAATCGAAACGTCAGGATCAAGACTCTTCATACAGCGTAAGCGCATCGACTGAAGGCAAGATCCTGATCGTAAAAACCTTTAATAATGGCTTGTCCCCCAGCCCCCTCGCCTATTTGCTGAACATCGATGGCTCTCTGGACACTTCCTTCAATGGAAAAGGTTATGTCCAAGTGGTTCATCCGGAACATGACCCCAATGCCATAACAATGAACAGCGGATACATCGACGAAAAGGGCAGGATCATGGTCGGTGGCAATCTGTTGCTAGCTTCGGGTCGCTCAATGCCATTATTCGCGTGCTACACCCCTGACGGCCGGCCCGATCCCGCTTTTGGCAACGGCGGATTTGTCGTCCTTTCATCGCCGTCAACACAGTTCACGACCGTCAGAGAAGTGATTCGCCAGCCGAACAATCGGCTTCTGGCGTTAGGGTGGGCAGGCAGCGCTGAACAGGGCCTTTTGATCAGCCTCGAACCGGATGGTAAAGCCAATATTCAGTTCAACCGTGGACAACCTTTGCTGACCCAAGTGGATGGCCGCAACACCACATGGCGAAATGCAGTCATGCAACCTGACGGAAAAATCGTGCTGCTCGGCAATAACCACTGGCCAGGAGAAGATAACAACGTGATAGTGGCCAGACTTCTGAGCGATGCGAAAGACGATCTCTCTTTCAACGACCAAGGTTGGGTCATTACTTCACTAGGGGCGGTTAATCGTTTCGACGGCCTCACTCTGCAGGACGATGGAAAAATCGTGATCGCGGGCTTTCTGTCAACGTCGGTGACTCAGGGCGTGATCCTTCGTTTCCACGGGAAGAGTTGAAGCCGACACACAGTCTGTCTGCAATTCAATGTCGCCCCGTCATGTGAATGGCGGGGGGCTTTTGTCTTTCTGATCCCAGAGGGGTTTTGACTGATCAAATGCAATCGCGAGCCTGCTCACTACAGGGGAATGAATTTCAGATTTGGGAGGACGCTTGCTCCCGAAAGGCCGCTACCGTCAGCGAAAATTCAATGCCGCTTGATAAACCCGGTCAACGCCGCCAGCGCTTCGGGTGAGCGCAACCGCTGAGTAAACAGTGCGCCCTCCTCTTCGATCACTTGGCGGATCTGCTCGCGATCCGGCGCTTTCATCAATTGTTTGCTGATGCGCACCGCTTCGGGCGGTAATTCGTCGAAGCGCAGCGCCATCTCCCGCGCCTTGGCCAATGCCGCTTCGCCGCTGCCCAACGCTTCGCTGGCAATGCCCCAGGCCGCGGCCTGCTCACCGCTGAAACCTTCACCGAGCAACAACAACTCTGCTGCTTTGGCCTGGCCAAGCAAGCGCGGCAGGATCAGGCTGGAGCCGAACTCGGGGCATAACCCAAGGTTGACGAATGGCATGCACAACCGTGCATCGCGACTGACATAGACCAGATCGCAATGCAGCAACAGCGTGGTGCCGATGCCCACCGCTGCGCCGGCCACAGCCGCGATCACCGGTTTTCGGCATTCGAGCAGGCCCTGCATGAAGTGGAACACCGGGCTGTCGAGGTCACTGGGCGGTTGCTGGATGAAGTCGGCGATGTCATTGCCGGCCGTAAAGCATTCGCTGCTGCCGGTGATCAGTACGGCGTTGATGTCGGGGTCGCTGTCGGCCTGCTTCAACGCCTCGGCGAGACGGCTGTACATGGCGCGGGTCAGGGCGTTTTTCTTGTCCGGGCGATTGAGGCGCAGGGTCAGTAAACCGCGCTCGCGTTCCAGCAGGATGGCTTCGGTCATGGCGTGTCTCGCGTCTGATGGATCAGCGCTCAACCACGGCTGAGGAATACGTCGGCCAGCAGTTGATTGCGCGGCAATCCGGCCAGGTACAGACGCCGGGCGAAGGCGTCGACACTGGCCGTCGAGCCGCAGACTAAGGCCAGGGTTTGCCGGGAAACAAGGCGCAGTTGCGCCAAAGCGGCGGGCGCCTCGGCCGCCGTCCATAGCTCGACGGTCAGGTTTTCACGCTGGGTGGCCAGTGCGCCAAGGGGTTTGGCCAGATAATGCTCACTGGCGTCATGGGCCAGGTGAATGACGCGGATGGCGCCCTGGTGATCCTGACGCAGCGCTTCACGCAAGACACCGAACAACGGGCCGAGGCCTGTACCCGCCGCCAGCAGCCACAACGGTCGGGTATGCCAGTCGGCGTCGTATTGCAACGCACCACCGCGCAGTTCGCCGAGGCGGATCGGGTCGCCGATCTGCAGACAACGTGCCGCGTCGCTGAACTCCCCGGGCTGGCGGCAATCGAGGTGAAACTCCAGAAAACGGTCTTCTTCCGGCAGGCTGGCCAGCGAATACGGACGTGCGATGTGATTGATCCACAACACCAGATGTTGCCCGGCGCTGTAGCGCAGCGGGCGCTGCGGACTCAGGCGCAAACGCAGAACGCTGTCGCTCAGCCAGTCCAGCGCCTCGACAACTGCCGGGCGTCCGTCCGTCGCCGGATCGAAGGTGTGCACCTGCAAGTCTTCGACAACCTGGCACTGACAAGCCAGCCGCCAACCCTGCTGGCGCTGTTCGGCACTCAAGGCATCCGGGCGATTGTCGGCCGGCAGGCCTTGCACGCACTGCACCAGGCAGGCATGACAACGGCCGGCGCGGCAGCTATATGGCACCGGCACGCCGTTCTGATTGAGGGCATCGAGCAGGTTGCTACCCGCCGCTACCGACCAGTTCTGCTGACCCACACGAAGCTCAGGCATCTACGTTCTCCCAGGCTGCCGCACAGCGATTGCGCCCGTCACGCTTGGCTCGATAGAGCGCCTGGTCGGCGCGCTGCAAGGCGTCATCCAGATCATCGCCCAAGGTCAACAGGGTCATGCCGGCCGAGAGGCTGAGATCACGCACATTCACGCCGACCAATTCGACGTCGGTAAAGGCCACGCGCAGACGTTCGCAGCAGGCGGTCAGGCGTTCGGCGTCGCAGTCGGGCAGCAACACCACGAATTCCTCACCACCATAACGCGCCAATACGTCGCCGTCGCGCAGACACGCTTGGGCGACACCGGCAAAGGCCTGCAGCACCTGATCGCCGGCGGCGTGACCGTGCAGGTCGTTGATGCGCTTGAAATGGTCGAGGTCGATCAGCGCCAGGCCGTGCACCGCTTCGCTGTCCATCGCATTCAGTTCACGCGAGGCCAGACGCAAAAAGTGTCGACGATTGAACAGCCCGGTCAACTCGTCGGTGGCGACCAGGTCTTCGAGCTGGCGCATCATCCCGCGCAAGGTGTCCTGATGTGCCTGCAAGGCAAACCGGCGCTGGCGTATGCGTTGACGCGAAACCTGAACAAAGCGCGCATAAATCACCAGCCACGCCAGCACCATCGCCAGGATGCACACTTGCAGCACGGCGAGCGCTGGCTCCGGCAGGCGGAAGTGGTAACCGTCCCACAGGGTAATCGCGCAGAAACTGAAGAACACCAACAGAGCACAGCGGATGAACGCCCGTCGGCTCAGATGAAACAGACCGAACAGCAGGATCAGCACGTAGAACACCAAAAACGCGCCCCGGGCCTCGTCCAGGTGAGCGATCAGCCACGTCTGCCAGCCGAGCCCGAGCAGCACTTGCGCTTCGGTGAGGCTGGGGTCGGCAAAACGCATATTGCGTCCGCTCCAGAACAGGCCGAACAAAGTGGCTTGGCTGATCACCACCAGCACACTGCCGATGGTCACAGCACGCAGGGACTCGCCGAAATGACCGGTAAAAAACGCCAGCCACAGCAGCAGCAAAGCCAATCCATAGGTGGCTGCAGCGAGGGCGAAGCGTTTAAGCAAAAGACGTTGAATGGCGTTATGGGTCAATCGTTGACTCACCGTGCGTTTGGAGGCTGACCGAGTGTCCTACCCTACAGACCGGCTGCCACTTTAGTGGCGTAGTCGATAAATGACCATTGATTTTCGGGCCGGATAATTGGCGTCAAAAGCGTGGCCTCAAAAGCCCCTCACCGCCCTGGGAGACAGGGCCTGACTGAGGGGCAAGGATCTCGATTTGCCAATGCAATCCCCCCCACCCCATCAAGCCATTCGACCAACGAATGAATCCCGGCGCGTGTATGCCCCACCGAGGCGCGGTATACTGCCGCGCCTTTTTAGCGTCGCGCCAGCAGCCCCGGCGTGCCCGGCCCAAAGGGCCAGCTTCAAGTTGCAAGCTCAAGGCCGCAAGCTCAAACAGTCCACGTACTGCCTTTGACTTGCCGCTCGAAGCTCGAAGCTCAAAGCTGCCCTATTAAAATGTTCCCGTCTTTTAGAGGAGCGCGACTCATGACCGTGATCAAGCAAGACGACCTGATTCAGAGCGTTGCCGACGCCCTGCAGTTCATTTCCTATTACCACCCCGTGGATTTCATCCAGGCGATGCACGAAGCCTACCTGCGCGAAGAATCGCCAGCGGCCCGTGATTCGATGGCGCAGATCCTGATCAACTCGCGCATGTGCGCCACCGGCCACCGCCCGATCTGCCAGGACACCGGTATCGTCACCGTGTTCGTGCGCGTCGGCATGGACGTACGCTGGGATGGCGCCACCATGGGCCTGGACGACATGATCAACGAAGGCGTGCGTCGCGCCTACAACCTGCCGGAGAACGTCCTGCGTGCCTCGATCCTCGCCGACCCGGCGGGCGCTCGTAAAAATACCAAGGACAACACCCCGGCAGTCATCCACTACTCCATCGTCCCGGGTAACACCGTGGAAGTGGACGTGGCGGCCAAGGGCGGCGGTTCCGAGAACAAATCGAAAATGGCCATGCTCAACCCGTCCGACTCGATCGTCGACTGGGTCCTGAAGACCGTTCCGACCATGGGCGCTGGCTGGTGCCCACCGGGCATGCTCGGCATCGGCATCGGCGGCACCGCCGAGAAAGCCGCGGTCATGGCTAAAGAAGTGTTGATGGAATCCATCGACATCCACGAACTCAAGGCCCGTGGCCCACAGAACCGCATCGAAGAAATGCGTCTGGAACTGTTCGAGAAGGTCAACCAGTTGGGCATCGGCGCCCAGGGCCTCGGCGGCCTGACCACCGTGCTCGACGTGAAGATCATGGACTACCCGACCCACGCCGCCTCCCTGCCGGTGTGCATGATCCCGAACTGCGCTGCCACCCGTCACGCGCACTTCGTGCTCGACGGTTCCGGCCCGGCTTCGCTGGAAGCGCCACCGCTGGACGCCTACCCGGAAATCGTCTGGGAAGCCGGCCCGTCGGCCCGTCGCGTCAACCTCGACACCCTGACCCCGGAAGACGTGCAGAGCTGGAAGCCGGGCGAAACCGTGCTGCTCAACGGCAAAATGCTCACCGGTCGCGACGCCGCGCACAAGCGCATGGTCGAGATGCTCAACAAAGGTGAAACCCTGCCGGTCGATCTGAAAGGTCGCTTCATCTACTACGTCGGCCCGGTTGATCCGGTCGGTGACGAAGTGGTGGGCCCGGCAGGTCCGACCACCGCGACGCGGATGGACAAGTTCACCCGTCAGATCCTTGAGCAAACCGGTCTGCTGGGCATGATCGGCAAGTCCGAGCGCGGCCCGACTGCGATCGAGGCGATCAAGGACAACAAAGCCGTGTACCTGATGGCGGTCGGCGGCGCGGCTTACCTGGTGGCGCAAGCGATCAAAAAGTCCAAAGTGCTGGCGTTTGCCGAACTGGGCATGGAAGCGATCTACGAGTTCGAGGTCAAGGACATGCCGGTCACCGTTGCGGTGGACAGCAAAGGTGAGTCGGTGCACATCACCGGCCCTGCGATCTGGCAACAGAAGATCAGCCAAAGCCTGGCGGTAGAAGTGCAGTAAGCGCTTCGCCTCCATGAAAACGGCCGGTTCATCCCATGGATGATCCGGCCGTTTTTTGTTTGTACAAACCGAACGCGATAGAAACTCCGTCAATGCATACAAAATGATCTTGCGCACCTGTCAGATCTGACAGGTTCATTTCAATGCCTTTCTTGTTAGCGTCAGCCCATTCACGCCCACCCCGTGCGCAATGGATTCGACCATGCCTGATCAGCAAGAATTGAGCATCACCACACCCTCCATCGCCAAAAGCGCATCGATCGCCACCATCGGCAAAAGTTGGGGCGCTGTGGGCCCGACCGGAGCCGCCTCGTTCGAGTTGCCGATTCCAACGTCTGCCGGGCGGGGCTGGGATCCTCAGTTCTCGCTGAGTTACAGCAGTCAGAGTGGCAACGGTCCATTCGGCCTTTCCTGGCAGCTGGCCGGCGTGGGTCAGATCAATCGCAGAACCAACAAAGGCGTGCCACGTTATACCGATCACGACGAGATCGTTGGTACCGATGGCGAAGTGTGGATGCCGGAGCTGGATGAAAACGGTGAAATCAAATTCCGTGAAGAAAACACCTACAACGGCGTCGACATCGGCCCGTACAGAGTGGTGCGTTACTGGCCGCAAATCGAAAGCGACTTTGCCTTGCGCGAGCGTTGGCAGCGGCAGACCCGAGAAGCCGATCCACCGGTTTTCTGGCTGATACACGGCGCCGACGGCTCACTGCACCTTTACGGCAAGACCGAAGCGACACGCGTCGCCGACCCCGACGCTCCCGGACGCATCGCCGCTTGGCTGCTGTGCGAAAGCATGAACGCACGTGGTGAACACATCTGTTTCGAGTACAAGGCCGATGATCAGGATCCCGACCCGCTGCATGACTACCGCGCCCAGCGCTATCTGCGCCGCGTGTGCTACGGCAACTTCACGGCCAGCAGCAATCTGTATAGCTGGACCACGGACAATCCGACCGAACTGGACTGGCACTTTCATCTGCTGTTCGATTACGGCGAACGCAGCACATCACTGACCGATATTCCTGCTTACGACGGTGACACCCTGAAACCCTGGACAGTCCGCCCCGACCGTTTTTCAACCCATGGTCGGGGCTTTGAACTGGGCACGCGCAGACTGTGCCAGCAAGCGTTGCTGTTTCATCAGTTCTCCAAGGAAAAAACCGAGCAACCGAAACTGGTACGCCGCCTGCTGTTGGAATATCACCAACCGCAAAATATCGCGCAGTGGGCCTACAGCCAGATCAGCGCGGCGCACTATCAGGCATTCGATGCGAGCGGCATTGTCGAAAACACGCCGCCGGTCGAGTTCGACTATGCCCCCTTCGACATCAATAAAACCCCGGCGCGCTTCTTCGAAACCGATGTCCAGCCGAGTATCGAGGACGGTGGTTTTTACCAGTGTGTGGATCTTTATGGCGAAGGTGTGCCGGGTTTCCTCTGCCGTTATGACCAGGCCTGGTACTACCGCGAACCATTGCGTGCGACCAAGGGCACCGATGAAATCGGCTATGGGCCATGGACCGCACTGGAAAAGATTCCGCTCGCCGATCGCAACCGTCCGGTCCAGCAACTGCTGACCGACCTGACCGGTGACGGTCGGCTCGATTGGGTCATCGCGCAACCGGGTATCAGTGGTTTTCGCACCCTGACAGAACAACGCGAGTTTGCCGACTTCGTCCCCTTCGGCAAATTCCCACCAGAGTTTTTCAACACGCTCTCGACACTTGGCGACTTGAGCGGTGACGGCTTGAGTAGCCTGGCGTTGATCGGGCCCAGCTCCGTGCGGTTGTATGCCAACGAGCGCGAACAAGGCTTCGCCGCGCCTGAAGAGGTGCTTCACCAACCCGACGACGACCGCTTGCCACTGTTCAGCAATTCGCGCACAGAACTGGTGCTGTTGGGCAACCTGCTGGGTAGCGATATGCTCGAGCTGTGCCGGATACGCCATGACGAAATCCGCTGCTGGCCGAACCTGGGTCACGGCCGGTTTGGCACAGGCCGCAAGATCAGCGCGTTGCCTTTCAGCTACGAGCAATTCGATTCATCCCGCGTACGTCTGGCCGATCTCGACGGTTCCGGTGCCGCATCGCTGATTTATCTGATGTCGGATACCTTCGAGATCTACCTGAATCGCGGCGGCAACGGCCTGGAGCAAATACCGATCAGCGTGCCGTGGCCCGACGGCGTGCGCTACGATCGCCTCTGTCAGGTGAGTTTCGCCGATCTGCAAGGCCTGGGCTGCGCCAGCCTGATCCTGACGGTGACGCACATGCAGCCGCAGCATTGGCGCTACGATTTCGTTTCGGCCAAGCCGTATCTGTTGACCAGCAGTAACAACAACATGGGTTGCAGTGCCAGCGTGGTCTACCGCAGCTCGGCGCAGGAATGGCTGGATGAAAAACGCCGCTTGCCCAGCCTTAGACGTTTTCCGGCTTGCCACTTGCCGTTTCCGGTGGCAGTGGTCAAAAAGCAGCAGCAACTGGATGAAATCACCGGCAACTGCCTGACGCAGCGCTTCACCTGGTGCGAAGGTTTTTACGACCGCGTTGAGCGCGAGTTCCGCGGTTTCGGCTTGCTGCAGCAAACCGACAGTGAGAGCGCCAGCAACGATGAGGGAGAAGGCTTCAGCGAGCCGATGCGGGTCTTCACCTGGTTTCATACCGGGCAATCGATGAACCGGTCGCGTGACGACTATTTCAATCACGACGCACATTCGGTGCCACTGGGCGATACGCTGTTCAGCCGATATCACGAGGCGGACGACTGCGAGGAACAGCTGGATTCTTCTGACGCCGACACTCGCTACCAGATCTGCCGGGCACTGGTCGGCTCGGTCACGCGCATCGAGACCTATGCCGATACTGGCGAGGATGTTCCGCGGATCACCACGCCTTATACGGTCGAAGAAATGCGTTATCGGGTGCGTCAAGTGCGCGAGCAAGGCGCCTATGCCGCCGCAGTCTTGCTGCCGCTGGTGGTGGAAAGGATCAGCTACCAGTACGACGGTTTCGTCGATGACCCCATGTGTCGCAACGATGTGGTCCTGCGCTACAACACTTACGGCCAACCGACGCATTCAATCACAGTGAGCTACGCCAGGCGGCTCACCGAAACCGATACGCCACCGTTCGACGATCTTGATCAACAGCAGTGGTGGTACGACGCCCATGACCCGGCACAACGGTCGTTCTACCTCAATGAAAGCCGTTCTGTGTTCATCGATCTGGACAAGGATCCGCAGCATTGGCGTCTTGGTTTGCCCTATCAACAGCGTGGCAATGCATTGGTCTTGTCGTCCAATGGCACACTTCCCACCGGGCTTACACCTGCGCAGGTGTCCTATGAATGCCTGATGGAACATGAGGATTCGGCGTACTGGAATACCGAACGGGTGCTGACCACACAGTCCGTGCAGCGTTACGTGAGTACCGATGGCAAGTTGCTGGACGATGGCATTGCCGGATTCGAGGCATTGACCGGCCCCATGGAAGTGGCCCAACTGGACAAAGCCGCGCTGGACGCTTACAGCGTTTTAGCGGATTTTGACGTACGCGGCGAACTGGAAAAGATCGGTTACCTGCCGATGCCTTTTCTGTTCTGGGAGGACTCCTCGGGCAGCGCCGAGCACAATCTGTGGTCGGCAAATTACAACTGCGCCGAATACGCCGGCCTCGACGGTTTCTACAAGGTGCGCCGCTATCGCGAAACCCTCAGCCATGGCTTCACTCACGCCGTATACGACGCGTATGCGCTGGCTGTCACCCTCGTGGAACTGCCGGATGGCTGTACCACCTGCATCGAGTACGACTACCACGCGCTGCAAGCGCTGAAAATCATCGATGCCAACCTGAACACTCATCAGGCGTTGTATGAACCTTCCAATCAGCCCCTGGCCACCAGTTTTTATGGCTCAGAGAACAACAGGGAAGCGGGTTTCAGGCCACTGAGCGAATATAAACTTCCGCAGGACCGGAGCCCGGCTACGGCAATTGCCAACCCGACCGATGCCGTGCAAAAAGCCGCGAGTACCCTGCGCAAGGATCTGTTCAGCTGGATGGGGCAAATTGCCAACCACACCCACGCCACTACGACATGGATTGCCCGGGGTTATCTGCTGCCCAGCGGCCACATCAGGGCCAGTACACGCCGCCAACTGACCCGGCGCAGCGGCGCCTTGACGCCTGATGAACAGGCGCTGCAAGACGCCATCGCAACAGTGCATCGCGAACCAGTGCACAGCGTGATCCTCAGTGCCGACCGTTACCCCGACGATCCGCTGGCGCAGATCCAGATCACCAAAGCCTGCGTCGACGGTTTTGGCCGGGCTCTGCAAACCCAGCAATTGGTCGACCCGGGCAAGGCGTATGCCGTGGACGACGACGGCTCGCTGATTATCGAGGATGGTCAGATCAAAGTGGTCGATGCCAACCCGCGCTGGCGCATCAGCGAGCGGGTCGAATACAACAACAAAGGCTTGCCCGTTCGTCAGTACCGCGCGTTTTTCGCCAACACCTATACCTACGTCAACGATCAGTCCCTACGCACACTGAGCCATCACGATCAGCTTCGCTATGACGTCAAGGGCCGCCAGGTCGGAATGGTCAATGCCAAGGGCGACTTTTCCCGAGAGACGTACCACCCTTGGTATCACACCAGCGAAGACTTCAACGACACCGCCGAGCTGTCATCGCCAACCAAGGCATCGCAGCCATGATTGCCAACGTGCATCGCCGTACACCTGCACTGGCGGTAAGCGATGCGCGTGGTTTGCCAGTGCGGCAGGTCGGGTACTTGCGCAGTGTGACGGCCGACAGCCCCGTAGCGCTGGTAACCCGTCGGCAGCATGACTACGCCGGGCGTCTGGTCGAGCAATGGGATCCGCGCTTGTCGGCACCCTGCCTGACCACGGTTTACAACCTGGACGGCACGGTATTGAAATCCGACAGCGTCGACGCCGGCTGGCGCCTGACCCTGCCGGGTCTGGCCGGCGAGCCGTTGCGGCGCTGGGATCAGCGCGGTAGCCATTGGCAGACGATCTTCGATGAGCAACTGCGGGTGGTCGCGGTCGAGGAAAATGGCCAACCCGATGTCGACGTTTTTACTTACGCCGACGCCTCGGCCGAAGCCGGATACAACCGTCGCGGCCAGTTGCTGGAACAGAAAGACCGTTCCGGTTCGCTGCTCACGGACAGTTATTCCCTGACCGGCCAGCCGCTGCGGGAAACCCGCACGTTCCACGACGGTGAGCCGTTCACCACTCACCATGTGTTCAGCTCGCTCGGCGCGCTGCTCGAGCAGACCGACGCCGGTGGCCATCGGCGACGCTCGCGCTACGGCCTGGCCGGGCACCTTCGGCAGGTACAACTGTTGATCAGCGGCCAGAGCCAATGGCAGCCCGTGTTGCTTGATGCGCAGTACAACGCCGCCGACCAGATCA
>NZ_CAXAOQ010000015.1:0-143466 GCF_963970575.1 Pseudomonas sp. EA_65y_Pfl2_P74 | reverse complement strand
GGAAACAGGCTGGTCTGGCTGCGAGACTCTCCTTGGATGTAAGCCATAACGAAAAATGCTCCGTATCTTTCGATACGGAGCATTTTCATTGAGCGCTGCGCAGATTGCTAGGTTTTCACACAGTCTGCGAAGCGGGTTTTTTTTGCAACGTGATTAAACCGACAGTTCAACCAGCAGCTTGTTCAGACGGGTCACGTACGCGGCCGGGTCTTTCAAGCTTTCGCCAGCCGCCAAAGCGGCCTGATCGAAGAGGATGTGCGACAGGTCGCCAAAACGTCCTTCGTTCTGCTCGCCGTCGAGTTTCTCGATCAGCGGGTGGCTCGGGTTGAATTCGAAGATCGGCTTTGATTCCGGCACTTTCTGCCCGCTGGCTTCGAGGATCTGGCGCATTTGCAAGCCCAGGTCCTGTTCACCGATGGCCAGAATGGCTGGCGAATCGGTCAGACGATGAGACACGCGAACCTCGGCAACGGAATCGCCCAGCGCGGTTTTCAGACGCTCGACCAGACCTTCTTTGGACTTGGCGACTTCTTCTGCGGCCTTCTTGTCCTCTTCCGAGTCCAGGTTGCCCAGATCGAGATCACCGCGTGCCACGTCGACAAACGTCTTGCCGTCGAAATCGCTGAGGTAGCTCATCAGCCACTCGTCGATACGGTCGGTCAGCAGCAGCACTTCGATGCCTTTCTTGCGGAAGACTTCCAGGTGCGGGCTGTTCTTGACCTGCGCGTAGGTTTCGCCGGTGAGGTAATAGATCTTGTCCTGACCTTCCTTGGCGCGCGCCAGGTAGTCAGCCAGACCGACAACTTGCTCGCCGTCTTCGTCATGGGTCGATGCGAAACGCAGCAGCCCAGCGATTTTTTCCTTGTTGGCGAAATCCTCTGCCGGGCCTTCTTTCATGACCTGACCGAAGTTTTTCCAGAAGCCTTTGTATTGCTCAGGCTCGTTCTTCGCCAGTTTTTCCAGCATGTCGAGTACGCGCTTGGTCAGCGCCGACTTCATCGAGTCGATGATCGGGTCTTTCTGCAGGATTTCCCGCGACACGTTCAGCGACAGATCGTTGGAGTCGACCACACCCTTGATGAAGCGCAGGTACAACGGCAGGAACGACTCGGCCTGATCCATCACGAACACACGCTGCACGTACAGCTTCAGGCCTTTCGGCGCCTCACGCTGGTACAGGTCGAACGGTGCGCGGGCCGGCACGTACAGCAGCGAGCTGTATTCGAGCTTGCCTTCGACTTTGTTGTGGCTCCAGGCCAACGGGTTTTCAAAGTCATGGGCGATGTGCTTGTAGAACTCCTGGTATTCCTCATCCTTCACTTCGGTGCGAGGACGGGTCCACAGGGCACTGGCGCGGTTGACGGTTTCCCACTCAACGGCTGGCGGCTCTTCGCCTTCGGCTGCGGTGACTTCTTTCGGCAGTTCGATCGGCAGGGCAATGTGATCGGAGTACTTCTTGATGATGTTGCGCAGACGCCAACCATCGGCGAACTCGTCTTCCGCCGCTTTCAGGTGCAGGACAATGCGAGTGCCGCGCTCAGGTTTTTCGATCGTGGCAACTTCGAACTCACCCTCGCCTTTCGACGACCAGTGCACGCCTTCGCTGGCAGGTGTGCCGGCGCGACGGCTGTACACGTCAACCTGGTCTGCAACGATGAAGGCCGAGTAGAAACCGACGCCGAACTGACCGATCAGGTGAGAATCCTTCTTCTGATCGCCCGAGAGGTTTTTCATGAAATCGGCAGTGCCCGACTTGGCGATGGTGCCCAGGTGGGTGATCACATCGTCACGGTTCATGCCGATACCGTTGTCTTCGAGGGTGACGGTTTTGGCGTCTTTGTCGAAGCTCACACGGATTTTCAGGTCTGCGCCACCTTCGAGCAACTCAGGCTTGGCCAAGGCTTCGAAGCGTAGCTTGTCTACAGCGTCAGAGGCGTTCGAGATCAATTCGCGAAGGAAGATTTCCTTGTTGGAATACAGCGAATGGATCATGAGGTGCAGCAGTTGCTTCACCTCGGTCTGGAAGCCCAGGGTTTCCTTTTGAGTTTCCACACTCATGGTCATCAAACTCCAATCAGATGGCATTGGCCGCGACCCGAATGGTCTGCGGCGGGTTGTCATCAGAGTTTGGGGCAGTGTTCAGGATTTCAAGGGGTCATCGATTTTGAAGTGCGCACGGGCAGTGGCAATCGGTTCGTTTTCGGTGCTTTGCCATGCTGTGACCGCGACATTAGCGACTCGCCGCCCCTGCCGGCAGACCTCGCACTTGGCCCAAGTGTCGCGAAATTGCCCGGCTCGCAGGTAATCGAGGGAAAAGTCGATGATCTTCGGCACGCCCGGCGCACCGGTAAAAATCAATAAATGCAGGGCAGCGGCCAGCTCCATGAACCCGGCAATAACGCCGCCGTGGATCGCCGGCAATAAAGGGTTACCAATGTTGTCCTTGTTCGCCGGGAGCTTGAAAAGCAACTCATCACCGACCCGTGAGCATTCGATGCCGATCAGCCCGGCGTAGGGGATCAACTTCAGCAGCGGCGCGTAGTCACCCTGTTCGTGGGCCTGTTGCAGTTGATCCTTCAATTCATCACTCATTGACCTTCCCCCTTGATCGCACCGCCGAAACCTTTGGTGCCCCTGAGCCCCTTCCCCATACGCATGAACGTGCCAACGACATGGGCGATCGGCTGTCCGGGATCATCCTGATAAGCAAAGCCGCGAGCGAAGATCACATCGGTCGTTACCCGGTAGCACTGAGCGAAGCCATAAACATCTTTGCCGGGTTCAGCGGCGTGCATGTAGTCGATGCGCAGATCAAGAGTCGGGCAAACCTCGAACTCCGGTAGTACACACAAAGTGGACATCCCGCAGGCCGTGTCCATCAACGAGGTGATTGCCCCGCCATGAATCACCCCGGTTTGCGGATTGCCCACGATTTTCGGGCTGTACGGCAGGATAACCGTGAGCCCTTCGGTGGAGGCGCTGTGCACCTGCAAACCAAGAACCTGACAGTGACGCAACGCCGACAGAAATCGTGTCGCACGCTCAAAAACGGGGTGGTCAGCCATTTGATAATTACTCTCGTTAAATCCATTTGCCAGTAGTAGGAAACACAGCAAAAGTTCCGCAGCAAAACAAACTTATATATCTGAAACAAATGAGGAACTTAACCCTCAGGCGCGAGCTCTTAAGGCCAGTAGTTATTTTCCATAAGGAGAAACACCCCATGCGTAAGACTTTAGCTATTGCCTTGATGTTGACCGCGTCCCTCGGTCTCGCTGCCTGCGATAAAAAATCCGAGGACAAAGCTCAAGATGCCAAAGAACATGCTGAACAAGCTCAACAAGACATGAGCAAAGCTCAGGATAAAGTGAACGACGCAGCAAAAGAAAACGCCGAAGCCGCCAAAGATCAGGCGGAATCGAACGAAGCTGCGAAAGACGAAGCTGCCAAGACGCAATAAATCGCCTCTTGATGCAGAAAAAGAAAACCCGCCAAGTGCGGGTTTTCTTTTGCCTGTTACTTTTCGGTAATGCGCTGTTAAAGCAACACCGTTCTAAAAGTCGGACTAATCATCAATAACAACGAACACAATAAACCGATTCCCCAGACCAGACTGCGCAGTCGCGGCAGGTCAGCCAGGTAAAACCACAGGTAGATGATCCGGGCTATTACAAAAATGATTGCCAATGTATCGATCAACCACCCCGCCGTTTGCGTGGTATGCGCCATCAGCACGCCTACCGAAAACAACATGAACGCTTCAATACTGTTCTGGTGAGCCGCCAGCGCCCTGGCGCCGTAACCGGTGAGCTGCGCCTGCTGTTGGCGCGGCAGGTGATTGTTGTAACCACCCTGCTCTTTCATGGCCTTGGCCACCGGCATACGCGCGATGTAAATCAACAGCGCACTGATAAACACACACCAGAATGGAATACTCATCAAGCAGCTTCCTTGTTCGCCTCGGGGATGGGCGCCTGTGTAGGGGTATACACCATTACATCGAGGACGTCGGAATGAAATTCGCGGCGGTATAACACCACCACGACCCCGGCGCTCATCATCATGAACAGCCAGGGGCTGACGAACCACGCCAGCATGCTCATGCCGAAGTAATAGGAGCGCAGGCCAAAGTTGAACTGGTTGGCCGCCATCGAAATCACCCGCGCCGCCCGCAAAGCGAAGGCCTTGCGCTCCTGCTCCGAGACTTGTCGCTCACCGATCATGGGCGCCGAGCCCACCAGAATCGCCGCAAAGTTGTACTGACGCATGCACCAACTGAACGTGAAGAACGCATAGACGAACACCAGGGCCAGACACAGCAACTTGATCTCTGACATGCCTTGCGACGCCTGCTGCACCATCGGAATATCCGCCAGCAACGACACCGCACGCTCGGAAGCACCAAGCACGGTGAGAATACCGGCGAGAATAATCAGGGTACTGGAGGCGAAGAACGAGGCGTTGCGCTCCAGATTGCCGATCACGCTAGCGTCCGCGATGCGGTTGTCGCGCAGCAACATGCGGCGCATCCAGTCTTCACGATACAGGTGCAGCACGCTGGCCAGGCAAGCGGTGTCGCGAGCCTTCCAACTGGCGTATCGGGTGTAACCGCCCCAGCAGATGACAAACCAGAGTGCAGCGAGCAAATGGATCAGGTTAGCTTGGATGAACGACATGCAATTCCTTGTCAAATATGAGCACTTTATCGGGGGGAGCGGGTTTGCTCGCTCCCACCAGAATCGATGTAATCGTTCGACGTTAGCTCAGGAAAAAAGACACTGCCTGATGTTCATAAAAAATGCCCCGTATCGATTGATACGGGGCATTTCTGTTTAATCGCCCAAGACCCGCTTGTGGCGGGTCAGGAAACGTCAGGCAATGGCTTCACTACGCTTGCCCAGCACGCGATCGCAGATCACTGCAACCACCAGGGTCATCACACACGGCACCAGCCACGCCAGGCCCTGTTCACTCAGTGGCAGATGCGACAGTTGCGATGGCAGCCAGTCGGCCAGACCGGCGCCTTTCAGAGCGTCGATGCAGCCAAACACGAAGGACACCAGCATCACTGGGCCGATGATACGGCCGTGCTCATGCCAGAAATCTTTGCAGAAGCTCAGCGCTACCAAAACGATGCATGGCGGGTAGATCGCGGTCAGCACCGGAATGGAGAAGGCGATCAATTTGGTCAGGCCCAGGTTGGACACCAGCAGCGAGAACGCCGCCAGAATGATCACCAGCGTCTTGTAGGACAGTGGCAGCACTCGGCTGAAGTATTCGGCACACGCGCAGGTCAGGCCCACGGCCGTCACCAGACACGCCAACGAGATCAGCACCGCAAGGAAACCGCTGCCCAGGGAGCCAAAGGTGTGTTGCACATAAGCGTGCAGTACCGCAGCGCCATTGGTGGCACCAACGGCTACTTCGTGGCTGCCGGAACCAAGACGGAACAGGCTGATATACACCAGCGCCAGACCGACACCGGCAATGAGTCCGGCGATGATCGCATAACGGGTGATCAGCGCAGGCGACTCGACACCACGGGAGCGGATCGCGTTAACGATGACGATGCCGAACACCAGCGCACCGAGGGTATCCATGGTCAGGTAACCATTGATGAAACCCCGGGAGAACGGTGCAGCCACATATTCCGGAGTACCGCTACCGATATCTCCCGCGGGCAAGGCGAATGCAGCGATGCCCAGTACCGCCAGTGCAATGATCTTCAACGGCGCGAGGAAGCGACCTACGGTGTCGAGCAGACGGCCCGGATACAGCGAGATGAAGAACACCAGCAGGAAGTACACGGAACTGTAGAGGAACAGCGCCAGCGGGCTCTCGCCAGTCAGTGGCGCCAGACCCACTTCGAACGACACGGTCGCGGTCCGCGGTGTGGCGAACAATGGACCGACCGCCAGGTAGCAAGCGGCCGCCAGCACACCGCCGGCAATCTTGCCGATCGGGCTGCTCAACGTGTCCATTGCGCCGCCGACCTTGGCCAGCGCAATGACGGTGACCACCGGCAAACCGACCGCCGTGATCAGGAAGCCCAGTGCTGCCATCCAGACGTGAGGTCCGGCCTGCAAGCCGACGATCGGCGGAAAAATGATATTGCCAGCCCCAACGAACAGGGCAAATGTCATAAAACCAAGTGCCAGGATGTCCTGACCTTTCAAAACTTTCATTAAGGAAATACCACACTACTGAATCGGAATTTAGAGGGGGATTGCCCTGTGGGATTAGGGAAATGCTGTCGATCCGTATGGGACTGACCCGTATAGCGCGTTGCATGCCTTGTGGGCGGCAGACGCAAAAATGGCGGCTAGCCTAACGAATTTGGCTTACAAACGCACTGTTTGAGGGCGAACTATCCGATACGCGACGTTTCCGCGTCGCGTTTTTGCATGTAATTGGGTGGATGCCTATAAATAGCCACCATCGACTCAAATGCCAGAAACGACAAAGGCCACCCGGAGGTGGCCTTTGTTTGGTGAAGCGTCAGCTAAGCGCGAGGCTTACTTGACAGCCCAACCAGTCAGCTCGGCCAGGGCCTTGCCGATGTCTGCCAGCGAACGCACGGTTTTAACGCCTGCGTCTTGCAGAGCAGCGAATTTCTCGTCTGCAGTGCCTTTGCCGCCAGAGATGATTGCGCCAGCATGGCCCATGCGCTTGCCCGGAGGAGCAGTCACACCAGCGATGTAGGAAACAACCGGCTTGGTCACGTGTGCCTTGATGTAGGCAGCCGCTTCTTCTTCAGCCGAACCGCCGATCTCACCGATCATCACGATCGCTTCGGTCTTCGGGTCTTCCTGGAACAGCTTCAGGATGTCGATGAAGTTCGAACCCGGGATCGGGTCACCACCGATGCCGACGCAAGTCGACTGACCGAAACCGGCGTCAGTGGTCTGCTTCACAGCTTCGTAGGTCAGGGTGCCGGAACGGGAAACGATACCGACCTTGCCTGGCAAGTGAATGTGACCTGGCATGATGCCGATCTTGCATTCGCCTGGGGTGATCACGCCTGGGCAGTTAGGGCCGATCAGGACTACGCCCAGTTCGTCGCACTTAACTTTAGCGTCCAGCATGTCCAGGGTAGGAATGCCTTCGGTGATGCAGACGATCAGCTTGATACCGCCGAAAGCAGCTTCCAGGATCGAATCTTTGCAGAAAGGAGCCGGAACGTAGATCACGCTGGCGGTAGCGCCAGTGGCAGCTACGGCGTCTTTAACGGTGTTGAACACTGGCAGACCCAGGTGCTCGGTGCCGCCTTTGCCCGGAGTTACGCCACCAACCATCTTGGTGCCGTATTCGATGGCTTGCTGGGTGTGGAAACTACCTTGCGAACCGGTAATACCCTGGCAGATAACTTTGGTGTCTTTATTGATCAGGACGCTCATTATTTGCCCTCCGCAGCTTTGACAACTTGTTGAGCAGCGTCGGTCAGGCTGGTAGCAGCGATGATGTTCAAACCGCTTTCTGCCAGTACTTTAGCGCCCAGCTCAGCGTTGTTGCCTTCAAGGCGAACAACAACCGGGATTTTCACGCCGACTTCTTTCACAGCGCCGATGATGCCTTCGGCAATCATGTCGCAGCGAACGATGCCGCCGAAGATGTTGACCAGCACTGCAGCGACGTTAGTGTCGGACAGGATGATCTTGAACGCTTCGGTCACGCGTTCTTTGGTAGCGCCACCACCTACGTCGAGGAAGTTGGCTGGCTTGCCGCCATGCAGGTTGACGATGTCCATGGTACCCATGGCCAGACCGGCACCGTTGACCATGCAGCCGATGTTGCCTTCCAGTGCTACGTAGTTCAGTTCGAACTTGGCGGCGTGCGCTTCGCGCGGATCGTCTTGCGACGGATCGTGGAAAGTCTTCAGCTTAGGCTGACGGTACATGGCGTTGGCGTCGATGTTGATCTTGGCGTCCAGGCAGTGCAGATCGCCGTCAGCCTTGATCACCAGCGGGTTCACTTCCAGCAGAGCCAGGTCGTGATCCTTGAACAGTTTGGCCAGACCTACGAAGATCTTGGCGAACTGAGCAACCTGCTTGCCTTCCAGACCCAACTGGAATGCCAGCTCGCGCCCCTGGAATGGCTGAGCGCCAACCAGTGGATCGATAGTGGCTTTCAGAATTTTTTCTGGAGTGTCGTGAGCGATTTTCTCGATGTCCACGCCACCTTCGGTGGAAGCCATGAACACGATGCGACGGCTCGAACGGTCAACGACAGCGCCCAGGTACAGCTCTTTAGCGATATCAGTGCACGATTCAACCAGGATCTTGGTGACTGGCTGGCCATTGGCGTCAGTCTGGTAAGTCACCAGACGCTTGCCCAGCCACTGCTGTGCGAAGGCTTTGGCGTCTTCTTTGCTGCGAACCAGCTTAACGCCGCCCGCTTTACCGCGACCACCGGCGTGAACCTGGGCTTTGACAACCCACTCGTTGCCGCCGATTTTGTCGCAAGCTTCTGCTGCTGCTTCCGGGGTGTCTACTGCGTAACCAGTGGAAACTGGCAGGCCGTATTCAGCGAACAGCTGCTTACCCTGATACTCGTGAAGATTCATGCTTTTTACCGTCTTCGTTAGGTACTGCGCATTCGGCGCTGCGCTCTTGATGAGTGCCGCGCCACCTGTGACTGCTGCTTGCGTAGCTGAGCTACGCAAGACTGCGTCCAGCGGACATTCCGCGGTGAGACTTGCTCGCAAGGCTCACGACGGGCCGTTACCGCCGTGGTTTCTTATTGTCTGTTAACGCTTCTTGCGGTTGGCAATGTGGATGGCGCCGCCATTCACAGCCAGAGCAGCTTCGTGCAAGGCTTCAGACAGGGTCGGATGGGAGAAAACCATCATGCCCAGGTCTTCAGCGCTGGTGCCGAACTCCATACCGATCGCGCCCTGCTGAACCAGTTCTGCAGCGCTCGGGCCAATTACGTGCACGCCCAATACGCGGTCAGTCTTGGCATCGGCGATGACCTTGACGAAACCACCGGTATCGTTGGCGGCCATGGCACGGCCGGAAGCGGCGAACGGGAAGGTGCCAACGTTAACTTCAACGCCTTCAGCTTTCAATGCCTGCTCGGTTTTGCCAACCCACGCGATTTCCGGGTGAGTATAAATAACCGAAGGGATCAGGTCATAGTTGATCTGAGCCTTGTGACCTTTGATGCGCTCGACAACCATGATGCCCTCTTCCGAGGCTTTGTGAGCCAGCATCATGCCGCGAACCACGTCGCCGATGGCGAAAACGCCCGGTACGGTGGTCGCGCATTGATCATCAACGTGCACGAAACCGCGCTCGTCCAGGGTCACGCCGCTGTCGGCAGCCAGCAGATCAGTGGTCACCGGACGGCGACCAACGGCTACGATCAGCTTGTCGAAAGTGATGGTCTGTTCGCCGTTGGCATCGGTGTAGTTAACAACGACTTCGTCGCCGTTCACTTTCGAACCGGTCACGCGAGCACCCAGTTTGATGTCCAGACCCTGCTTGGTCAGGGTTTTCAGCGCTTCCTTGGAAACCGCGGTGTCCGCTGCCATCAGGAAGGTGTCCAGGGCTTCCAGGACAGTCACTTCTGCACCCAGACGCGACCATACCGAACCCAGTTCCAGACCGATCACGCCAGCGCCGATCACGCCCAGACGCTTAGGCACGGATTGGAATTCCAGCGCACCTGTCGAATCGACGATGACGTTCTGATCAACCGGAGCCGGTGGAATGTCGATCGGACGCGAACCTGGCGCCAGAATGACGTTTTCAGCTTCGATGACTTCAACCGAACCGTCCGGCTTGGTGACTTCGACTTTCTTGCCAGCCAACAGCTTGCCGTGGCCCTGGATCGAAGTAACGCCATTGGCCTTGAACAGAGTGGCAACGCCGCCGGTCAGGTTCTTGACGATGCCAGCCTTGCGGCCAACCATCGCAGCGACGTCCATTTTGACTTCGCCGGTCGAGATACCGTGAACGTTGAAGCTTTCTTTCGCTTCCTTGTATTTCCAGGAGCTGTCCAGCAGCGCCTTGGAAGGAATGCAGCCGACGTTCAGGCAGGTACCGCCCAGGGCTTGCTTGCCTTCGGCGTCGGTGTACTTCTCGATGCAGGCAGTGCTCAGACCCAGTTGTGCGGCCTTGATGGCAGCCACATAGCCACCAGGGCCAGCACCAATCACTACTACGTCAAATTTCTGCGACATTCAAAAAATCCTCTTTAGCGAAAAGCTTCAAGCCACAAGCTTCAAGCCAAGCCGCCCTTTCTTGCGGCTTGCTGCTCGAAGCTTGCAGCTGCTTCTATCAGATATCCAGCAACAGACGAGCCGGATCTTCCAGCAGGTTCTTGATGGTCACCAGGAAGGTCACAGCTTCTTTGCCATCGATCAGACGGTGATCGTAGGACAATGCCAGGTACATCATCGGACGGATAACGACCTGACCATTGATGGCCATAGGACGCTGGATGATGTTGTGCATGCCCAGAATAGCTGCCTGCGGCGGGTTGACGATCGGGGTCGACATCATCGAACCGAAGGTACCACCGTTGGTGATGGTGAAGGTACCACCGGTCATCTCGTCCATCGACAGTTTGCCGTCACGGGCCTTCTTGCCGAAAGTGGCGATACCACCTTCGATTTCAGCCAGGCTCATCAGCTCGGCGTTACGCAGGACCGGTACAACCAGGCCGCGGTCGCTGGAAACGGCAACGCCGATGTCAGCGTAGCCGTGATAAACGATGTCGCCGCCGTCGATCGACGCGTTCACAGCCGGGAAGCGCTTCAGTGCTTCGGTGGCCGCCTTCACGAAGAAAGACATGAAGCCCAGGCGTACGCCGTTGTGGGACTTCTCGAACAGATCCTTGTACTTGGAACGCAGCGCCATGACTTCGGTCATGTCGACTTCGTTGAAAGTGGTCAGCATTGCCATGTTCGATTGAGCTTCAACCAGACGCTTGGCCACAGTGGCGCGAACGCGGGTCATCGGTACGCGCTTCTCGATGCGGTCGCCAGCGGCGAACACAGGAGCGGCGGCCGAAGGAGCAGCAGCCTTGGCAGGCGCGGCAGCCGGAGCGGCTTTCTTGGCAGCAACAGCAGCAACCACGTCTTCCTTGGTCACACGACCGCCCTTGCCGGTGCCGGCAACGGAAGCGATGTTGATGCCGTTTTCTTCAGCCAGCTTGCGAGCAGCCGGAGCAGCAACAGGATCGTCTTCGCCTTCGGCGGCAGCCGGGGCAACGGCAGCAGCGGCCGGAGCAGCAGCGGCGGCTGGAGCAGCGGCCGCAGCGCCGCCCGCTTCGATGGAGCCCAGGACTTCGTCGGACAGAACGGTGTCGCCTTCGTTCTTGACGATTGCGCCCAGCACGCCATCAGCAGTAGCCAGCACTTCCAGTACGACTTTGTCGGTTTCGATGTCAACGATCAGGTCGTCGCGCTTGACAGCGTCGCCCGGTTGTTTGTGCCAGGTGGCAACGGTGCCATCGGCAACCGATTCCGGGAAAGTGGGGGCTTTGATCTCGATAGCCATTATCTGTAGTTCCTTAAATTCGGTTTCAGGTGCGCGAAGGCGTTAAACGGTAAACGCGTCTTGCAGCAGTTTTTCCTGCTGCTCGGCGTGCATCGATGCATAACCACAAGCAGGTGCAGCAGAAGCATCACGGCCCGCGTACTCAAGTACGAGAGACTTGTTGTGATTGCTAACGATGCGGCGCATGTGGTGCTGGCTGCAGTACCAGGCACCCTGGTTCATCGGCTCTTCCTGACACCAAACGATATGTTTGAGGTTGGTGTACGGAGCCAGAACTTCGTTCAAGTCGTCCTCAGGGAATGGGTACAGCTGCTCGATACGCACGACGGCGATATCGTCACGGCCTTCGGCACGGCGTTTTTCCAGCAGGTCGTAGTAGACCTTGCCGCTACACAGAACAATGCGCTCGACCTTTTTCGGATCTTGAGCATCGATTTCCGGGATCACGGTCTGGAACGAACCTTCGGCCAGGTCTTCCAGCGTCGAGATGGCCAGCTTGTGGCGCAGCAGCGACTTCGGAGTCAAAACTACCAGTGGTTTGCGCAGCGGGCGGATCACCTGACGACGCAGCAAGTGGTAGATCTGCGCCGGAGTGGTCGGTACGCACACCTGAATGTTGTGCTCGGCGCATAGCTGCAGGTAACGCTCAAGACGTGCCGAACTGTGCTCAGGGCCCTGACCTTCATAACCGTGTGGCAGCAACATGGTCAGACCGCAGAGACGGCCCCACTTGTGCTCGCCGCTGGTGATGAACTGGTCGATAACAACCTGCGCACCGTTGGCGAAGTCGCCGAACTGGGCTTCCCAGATCACCAGCGCGTTTGGCGTGGTGGTCGAGTAACCGTATTCGAAGGCCAGCACCGCTTCTTCCGACAGGAAAGAGTCGTACAGGTCAAAGCGTGGCTGACCGTCGTACAGATTCTGCAGCGGAATGTAGGTGCCCGCGTCTTTCTGATTGTGCAGAACAGCGTGACGGTGCGAGAACGTACCGCGGCCGATGTCCTGACCGGTCATGCGAATCGGGTGACCTTCAAACGCCAGGGTCGCGTACGCCATGGTTTCGGCGTAACCCCAGTTGATTGGCAGGCCGCCGGCTTGCATCTTCTGACGGTCTTCGTAGATCTTCGCAACCTGACGCTGAACCACGAAGCCTTCCGGAATTTCCAGCAGCTTGGCGGACAGTTCCTGCAGGGTTTTCAGATCGAAACGGGTGTCGTGACGTGCAGTCCAGGCGTGGCCCAGATACGGACGCCAGTCCACGAACAACTCTTTGTTCGGCTCTTTGACCAGCGATTTCACTACGTGCAGACCGTTGTCCAGCGCGTTGCGGTATTCGTCGACCTTCGCCTGAACACGCTCTGCATCAAGAGTACCGTCCTGAGTCAGACGATCGGCGTACAGCTCACGAGTGGTACGCTGTTTGGTGATCTGCTGATACATCAGAGGCTGGGTGCCGCTTGGCTCGTCGGCCTCGTTGTGGCCGCGACGACGGTAGCAGACCAGATCGATCACTACGTCACGCTTGAACTGCATGCGGTAGTCGATGGCCAACTGGGTCACGAACAACACGGCTTCCGGATCATCACCATTCACATGGAGAATCGGCGCCTGAATCATTTTCGCAACGTCGGTGGCGTACTCGGTGGAACGCGAGTCCAGCGGGTTGCTGATGGTGAAACCCACCTGGTTGTTGATCACGATGTGAACAGTACCGCCGGTTTTGAAACCGCGGGTCTGCGACATCTGGAAGGTTTCCATGACCACACCTTGACCTGCGAATGCAGCGTCACCGTGGATGGAGATCGGCAGAACCTTCTCGCCGGTCGAATCGTTACGACGATCCTGACGGGCACGAACCGAACCTTCTACCACCGGGGAAACGATTTCCAGGTGGGACGGGTTGAACGCCATGGCCAGGTGAACTTCACCACCGGTGGTCATTACGTTGGACGAGAAGCCCTGGTGATATTTAACGTCACCGGAACCCAACTCGACCTTCTTCTTGCCTTCGAACTCGTCGAACAGCTCGCGCGGGTTCTTGCCGAAGGTGTTGACCAGTACGTTCAGACGACCACGGTGAGCCATGCCGATGACGACTTCCTTGGTGCCGTAGGAACCGGAACGCTGGATCAGTTCGTCGAGCATCGGAATCAGGCTTTCGCCGCCTTCCAGACCGAAACGCTTGGTGCCCGGGTATTTGGTGCCCAGGTATTTTTCCAGGCCTTCACCGGCTGTCACGCGCTCAAGCAGGTGGCTCTTGATGTCGGCGGAGTATGTCGGACGACCACGCACGCTTTCCAGACGCTGCTGGAACCACTGGCGCTGCTCGGAATCGGTGATATGCGTAAATTCAGCGCCGATGGTGCGGCAATATGTCTGCTGCAACGCTTCGTGAATTTCGCGTAGGCTCGCTTCCTCTTTGCCGATGAACAGGTCGCCGGCACGGAAGGTCGTATCAAGATCGGCATTGGTCAAGCCGTAATGATTGATCGACAGGTCTGCAGGTGCAGGACGCTGCCACAGTCCCAGCGGGTCAAGCTGGGCTGCCTGGTGGCCACGCATACGGTAGGCCTGGATCAATCGCAGCACTTCAACTTGCTTCTTCTCGTGCTCACTGCTCACGCTGCCGGCGGAAACCGGTTGGGCGCGGCGCTGGTTCTTTGCCAGCAGCACGAAATGATCGCGAATTGTGGAGTGCGAAACATCAGTGGCAGAGTTGCCGTCGGCAGGCAACTTCTGAAAGTAGGTGCGCCACTCTTCTGGCACAGCGTTAGGGTCGTGCAGGTAGAGCTCATAAAGCTCTTCCACATAGGCAGCGTTTCCACCTGAAAGGTAGGCGCTGTTCCACATGCGCTGCATCACGCTTTCTTGCATGCTTGGTCACCCTCGGTTAGGGGAACACCATCGGCGCCAATACCGAGCAAACTTGCAGAAGTCCGAATGCAGCGACCAAAACAAGCCACTTAGGATCACGCTGATAGTCCGGGTACCAGCCCGGATGCCCCTGCTTGTCTCATTTCTTCAAAATAAGAGCCGCAGCTTATGGCTGCTGCTCTGGTTATAGCCATGACGCGGGTTGAAGCCCGCGCCACAGCCTCTACGGTGCAGCGGTTACAGCAGCTGAATCACACGCCGCTCGAAAGCAGCATGTTACGGATGTGACCGATGGCCTTAGTCGGGTTCAGGCCTTTGGGACATACGTTGACGCAGTTCATGATGCCCCGGCAGCGGAATACGCTGAACGGGTCATCGAGCGAAGCCAGACGTTCGCTGGTCTTGGTGTCACGGCTGTCTGCCAGGAAGCGGTAGGCTTGCAGCAGAGCAGCAGGACCCAGGAACTTGTCCGGATTCCACCAGAAGGACGGGCAAGAGGTCGAGCAGCAAGCACACAGGATGCACTCGTACAGACCGTCGAGCTTTTCACGCTCTTCTGGCGACTGCAGACGCTCGATGGCCGGAGCCGGCGTGTCGTTCTGCAGGTAAGGCTTCACCTTCTCGTATTGCTTGTAGAAGATGCTCATATCGACGACCAAGTCACGGATAACCGGCAAACCTGGCAACGGACGAACAATCAACTTATTACCTTTCACAACGGCAGACAGCGGCGTGATGCACGCCAGACCGTTTTTGCCGTTGATGTTCATGCCATCGGAGCCACAGACGCCTTCACGGCAGGAGCGACGATAGGAGAAACCCTCGTCCTGCTCTTTGATCAGGGCCAGCACGTCCAGCACCATCAGGTCTTTACCACCGGTATCGACCTGGAATTCCTGCATGAACGGCGCGGCGTCCTGATCAGGGTTGTAGCGATAAACACTGACTTGCAACATGGCGGCCACCCTTAATAAGTCCGGACTTTAGGTTCGAAAGTCGGAACAGTCTTCGGCGAGAAGTTAACAGCACGCTTGGTGACGCGCTTGTCACCCGGGAAGTACAGGGTGTGGCACAGCCAGTTTTCGTCGTCACGATCTTCGAAGTCTTCACGGGCGTGCGCGCCGCGTGACTCTTTACGAACTTCGGCAGCGATGGCAGTCGCCTCAGCCACTTCCAGCAGGTTTTGCAGTTCCAGCGCTTCGATACGCGCAGTGTTGAACGCCTGCGACTTATCGTTGATCTTCACGTTAGCGATACGCTTACGCAGGTCGGCCAGTTGCGCGATGCCTTTCTGCATGTATTCGCCAGTACGGAACACACCGAAGTAGTTCTGCATGCAGCTTTGCAGCTCGCGACGCAGGGTTGCCACGTCTTCGCCATCAGTACGGTTGTTCAGTGAATTCAGGCGCGACAGGGCCGCTTCGATATCGGCTTCGGTAGCGTCGTCGTATTCGATGCCATCGGTCAGTGCCTTCTCGAGGTGCAGGCCGGCAGCGCGACCGAATACCACCAGATCGAGCAACGAGTTGCCGCCCAGACGGTTGGCACCATGAACCGATACGCAAGCCACTTCACCGACCGCGAACAGACCAGGAATGACCTGATCCACGCCTTCGTCGTTCTGGGTGATCGCCTGGCCATGAATGTTGGTGGGAACGCCGCCCATCATATAGTGGCAAGTTGGAACAACCGGAACGGGAGCAACAACCGGATCAACGTGCGCAAAAGTCTTCGACAACTCGCAAATGCCTGGCAGACGGCTGTGCAGCACTTCCTCGCCCAAGTGGTCGAGTTTGAGCATTACGTGGTCGCCATTCGGACCGCAACCGTTGCCGGCGATGATTTCTTTAACCATCGAGCGAGCAACCACGTCACGACCGGCAAGGTCTTTGGCGTTCGGAGCATAACGCTCCATGAAACGCTCGCCGTGCTTGTTGATCAGGTAACCACCTTCACCACGGCAACCTTCTGTAACCAGTACACCGGCACCGGCGATACCGGTCGGGTGGAACTGCCACATTTCGATATCTTGCACGGGTACACCAGCACGCAGAGCCATGCCGACGCCGTCACCGGTGTTGATCAGGGCGTTGGTGGTGGAAGCGTAGATACGGCCTGCACCGCCGGTCGCCAACACGGTGGCTTTGGCGCGAATGTAGGAGGTTTCGCCAGTTTCGATGCAGATTGCGATCACACCGACGAAATCGCCTTCCTGGTTTTTCACCAGATCGACAGCGTAGTACTCGTTCAGGAACGTGGTACCGGCTTTCAGGTTGCCCTGATAAAGGGTGTGCAGCAGCGCGTGGCCAGTACGGTCGGAGGCTGCGCAAGTCCGTGCAGCCTGACCGCCCTTGCCGTAGTCCTTGGACTGACCGCCGAACGGACGCTGATAGATACGGCCTTGTTCGGTACGCGAGAACGGCAGACCCATGTGGTCCAGTTCGAAAACCGCGGCCGGGCCTTCCTGACACATGTATTCGATAGCGTCCTGGTCACCGATGTAGTCGGAGCCCTTGACGGTGTCGTACATGTGCCAGCGCCAGTCATCGTTCGGGTCGGCGGACGCGATCGCGCAGGTGATGCCGCCTTGGGCGGATACAGTGTGCGAACGGGTCGGGAACACCTTGGTGATCACGGCAGTCTTGTGACCACCTTGCGCCAGTTGCAGCGCTGCGCGCATGCCGGCACCGCCACCACCAATAATGATGGCGTCGAAAGAAATCGTTGGAATGTTAGCCATGAATCAGATACCCCAGAGAATCTGCACACCCCAGACGAAGTAGGCGAACATTGCAACGCCGCATACTGCCTGGAAAAGGAAACGTACTGCAGTCGCGGACTTGCCCAGCGCCATCGGCGTCAGGTAGTCGGTCGCGATGGTCCACATGCCGACCCAGGCGTGAGCGCCCAGAGCCACCAGTGCCAGCAGACTGAAGATACGCATCCCGTTGTGGCTGAACAGGCCGTGCCATTGGTCAAAGCCAATGCCCGGATTCACTGCGAGATAGCCGATCAGGAAAATGAAATAAGCCGCGAGAACAACCGCAGACACACGTTGCGCCATCCAGTCATAGAGGCCCGAACGCGAAAGGTTCGTAACGCTGGTTACCATATCCAAACTCCTGCCAGAACGATCAACACCACGGAAACCGCGATGATAATTTTCGAGCCCAGGCGGCCGCCTTCCAGCGTCTCACCGATGCCCATATCCATAATCAAGTGGCGCACACCGGCTACCAGGTGATACAGAAGAGCGGAGAGCAGACCCCATGCTACGAACTTGGCCAGCGGACTGGTCAAGCATGCCTTCACCTCGGCGAAACCTTCCTCGGAACCCAGGGATTTGCCCAATGCATAAAGCATGAAGCCCAGGCCCAGGAAGAGAATGATGCCGGAAACACGGTGAAGAAACGACGTAACGCCGGTGATGGGGAGTTTGATGGTCCTTAGGTCTAGGTTTACAGGTCGTTGGCTTTTCACGGCTTTTTTTTCACACTGAAGAGCCCCTAACAATCAGGGCAAAGTTGTTGGGGAGTGCACTGGTCAGGTAACCACCACCCAGGGATGCGACCCCCAATAAAGCAGGCCCAAAAGCCCTTGGCGGTCGGTGGCCGAGTATAGACAGTTAGGCTACTAATGACAACGCAATCACCTACCCCCAATAGCTGATTGCACAAGTTGCATAAAAGGCGTAAATGGCAGTCAATTTCGAGGAAAAAGTGCACTTAAAGCCTTCTGGAGCAAGACTTTAGGCAAATTGACATTCAAATTTATCTCACTATAGTGGTGCGGGCCCTGCGTGGGGGGTCTGTCTGATGGTTCAAGCATAAATAGGAGGCCACATGGCTGACAAAAAAGCGCAGTTGATCATCGAGGGCGCAGCCCCCGTCGAGCTGCCCATTTTAACCGGCACCGTTGGTCCCGATGTTATTGATGTTCGGGGCCTGACGGCCACGGGCCGCTTCACTTTCGACCCGGGTTTCATGTCGACCGCTTCGTGCGAATCGAAGATTACCTATATCGACGGCGACAACGGCATTCTGTTGCACCGCGGCTACCCGATCGAACAGCTGGCTGCAAAGTCGGACTACCTCGAAACCTGCTATCTGCTGCTCAACGGCGAACTGCCGACGACAGAACAGAAAGCCCAGTTCGTCAGCACCGTGAAAAACCACACCATGGTTCACGAGCAGCTGAAAACCTTCTTCAACGGCTTCCGTCGCGACGCCCACCCGATGGCCGTCATGTGCGGTGTAGTCGGCGCCCTCTCGGCCTTCTACCACGACTCCCTGGACATCAATAACCCGCAGCATCGCGAAATTTCCGCGATCCGTCTGGTTGCCAAGATGCCGACCCTGGCAGCGATGGTTTACAAGTACTCCATGGGCCAACCCATGATGTACCCGCGCAACGACCTGACGTACGCGGAAAACTTCCTGCACATGATGTTCAACACCCCGTGCGAGATCAAACCGATCAGCCCGGTACTCGCCAACGCCATGGACAAGATCTTCATCCTCCATGCCGACCACGAGCAGAACGCATCGACGTCCACCGTACGCCTGGCAGGCTCTTCGGGTGCCAACCCGTTCGCCTGTATCGCCGCCGGTATCGCCGCACTGTGGGGCCCTGCTCACGGCGGTGCGAACGAAGCCGTTCTGACCATGCTTGACGAGATTGGCGATGTTTCCAACATCGACAAATTCATCGCCAAGGCCAAGGACAAGAACGATCCGTTCAAACTGATGGGCTTCGGTCACCGGGTTTACAAAAACCGCGACCCACGCGCAACAGTCATGAAGCAGACCTGCGACGAAGTGCTGAAAGAACTGGGCATCACCAACGATCCGCAACTCGAACTGGCCATGCGCCTGGAAGAGATCGCCCTGACCGATCCATACTTCATCGAACGCTCTCTGTACCCGAACGTCGACTTCTACTCGGGGATCATCCTCAAGGCGATCGGCATTCCGACCAGCATGTTCACCGTGATCTTCGCTTTGGCGCGGACTGTCGGCTGGATCTCCCACTGGAAAGAAATGCTCTCCAGCCCGTACAAGATCGGCCGTCCGCGCCAGCTGTACACCGGCTACGAGTCGCGTGACATCACCAAGCTGGAAGACCGCAAATAAGACTTGTCTTGCGATAACGTCTTGAAGTTGCACCGGGAACGGCCTCTTATATAGAGGCCGTTTTTGTCTGTCTGGGGTTTGGGGGGGGGGCATATCCGTTGCCGCGGTAACGGCCTCCTATGGTTTCGCTCTTACAGCGAGCCACTGTTTCCAAACGTGACCCGCCGTAAGGGCGCAGCCCTGGAAGCCGTTACCGCAGCAACGGATATAAACACACCATCAACAGACAACACGCCCACAAAAAATGCCCCGATCTCTCAACCGGGGCATTCAGCACAACCTATACAACCATCAAGCGATCAGTGCGAAACCGCCCCACTCGCCCCCAACCCCGTCTGCGAACGCACAAACTGCGGGAAGAACAGCGCCCGCTCGTTATCCGCCGCCGCCGACTTGTCGGTGATCGAGAAGAACCAGATCCCGACAAAAGCAATGACCATCGAGAACAGCGCCGGGTACTCGTACGGGAAGATCGCCTTCTCGTGATGCAGGATTTGCACCCAGATGGTCGGGCCAAGCACCATCAGGCCTACCGCACTCAACAGCCCCAGCCAGCCGCCGATCATCGCGCCGCGAGTGGTCAGCTTCTTCCAGTACATCGAAAGCAGCAGGACCGGGAAGTTACAGCTTGCCGCGATGGAGAACGCCAGGCCAACCATGAACGCGATGTTCTGGCTTTCGAACAGGATGCCCAGGCCGATGGCCAGAACACCCAGTGCGATGGTGGTGATCTTCGAAACGCGGATCTCGTCCTTATCGTTAGCCTTGCCCTTCTTGATCACGCTGGCATACAGGTCATGCGACACCGCCGAAGCACCGGCCAGGGTCAGACCCGCCACAACCGCCAGAATGGTCGCAAACGCCACGGCCGAGATGAAGCCAAGGAAAACACTGCCACCCACCGCGTTAGCCAGGTGCACCGCCGCCATGTTGTTGCCGCCGAGCAAAGCGCCCGCCGCATCTTTGAACGCAGGGTTGGTGCTGACCAGCAGAATCGCGCCGAAGCCGATGATGAAGGTCAGGATGTAGAAGTAACCAATGAAACCGGTCGCATACAGCACGCTCTTACGCGCTTCCTTGGCGTCACTCACGGTGAAGAAACGCATCAGGATATGCGGCAGGCCTGCGGTACCGAACATCAGCGCCAAAGCGAGAGAAAACGCCGAGACCGGATCTTTCACCAGGCCGCCAGGGCTCATGATCGCTTCACCTTTGGGGTGAACCTTGATTGCCTCGGAGAACAGCATGTTGAAGTCGAAGTTGACGTGCTTCATGACCATCAACGCCATGAAAGTAGCACCGGACAGCAACAGCACAGCCTTGATGATCTGCACCCAAGTGGTCGCCAGCATGCCGCCGAACAGCACATACATGCACATCAGGATACCGACCAGAATCACCGCAACGTAGTAATCGAGACCGAACAGCAACTGGATCAGCTTGCCGGCACCGACCATTTGCGCGATCAGGTAGAACGCCACCACCACCAGCGAACCGCAGGCAGACAGGGTGCGGATCTGGGTTTGCCCGAGGCGATAGGACGCCACATCGGCAAAGGTGTACTTACCCAGGTTACGCAGACGCTCGGCGATCAGGAACAGAATGATCGGCCAGCCCACCAGGAAGCCGATCGAGTAGATCAACCCATCGTAGCCGGAGGCAAACACCAGCGCGGAAATCCCCAGGAAAGACGCGGCCGACATGTAGTCACCAGCAATCGCCAGACCGTTCTGGAAACCGGTGATCTTGCCACCCGCCGCGTAGTAGTCGGCCGCCGAATTGTTGCGCTTGGACGCCCAGTAGGTGATGCACAGGGTCGCGCCGACGAACACCACGAACATGGCGATCGCGGAAACGTTGAGCGGTTGTTTGTGGACTTCGCCGGTCAAGGCTTCTGCGGCCCAGACTGCCGGAGCGAACGCTGCGATGCTCAAAAGAGCCAGTAGACGCCGGATCATTGCTGAGCCTCCTTGAGAATCGCATTGTTCAGGTCGTCAAACTCGCCATTGGCGCGGCGCACGTAGATAGCGGTCAGGACGAAAGCCGAGACAATCAGCCCGACACCGATCGGGATGCCCCAGGTGATCGAAGATTCAGGACTGAGCTTCGCCCCGAGCTCTTGCGGCGCATAGGCGATCAGAAGAATGAATCCCGAGTAGAGCCCGAGCATGATCGCCGAGAGTATCCAGGCGAACTTTTCCCTTTTCTGCACCAGCTCCTTGAAGCGCGGGCTGTTTTGAATCGAGAGGTAAATGCTGTCGTTCATTGTTTTTATCCTCGCAGCACAGATTATTGTTGGAACAATACTCACTGTATGCGGCTGCGAGCCAGGTTCCAGACGACCTTAGTAGTATAACGCCATGACGTACTTGCCAATTTCAGGTACACACAAAACAACTGTGGGAGCGGACTTGCTCGCGAAAGCGTCGTGTCAATCAACACATCAGTCGACTGACAGACCGTTTTCGCAAGCAAGCCCGCTCCCACAGGGTTAGACGGTGAAGTGTTTATTTAGTCCATTCAGCTACACGATCCGGGTGCTTGGCGACCCAATCTTTCGCCGCAGCTTCAGGTTTGGCACCATCCTGAATCGCCAGCATGACCTCGCCGATTTCGTCTTTCGACGCCCACTGGAAGTTCTTCAGGAACTTGACCACTTCCGGTGCCTTGGCATCCAGCTCTTTGCTGCCGATGCTGTTCACGGTTTCAGCCGCGCCATAAACGCCTTTCGGGTCGTCGAGGAAGCGCAGTTTCCACTTGGCGAACATCCAGTGCGGGACCCAACCGGTGACGGCGATGGATTCTTTTTTCTTCTCGGCACGGGTCAGCTCGGCGATCATGCCGGCGCCGGAACTGGCCTTGAGACTGTATTTGTCCAGACCGTAATCCTTGATGGCCTGATCGGTCTTGAGCATCACGCCTGAACCGGCGTCGATGCCGACGATGCGATTTCTGAAGCTGTCATCGGTTTTCAGATCTTCGATCGACTTGGCCTTCACATACTCCGGCACGATCAGGCCGATTTTCGCATCCTTGAAGTTCGGGCCGTAATCGACGACCAGATCCTTGTTTTTTGCCCAGTATTCGCCGTGGGTGACCGGCAGCCAGGCCGAGAGCATGGCGTCGAGTTTGCCGGTGGCAACGCCCTGCCACATGATCCCGGTGGCGACGGCTTGCAGTTTTACGTCGTAGCCGAGCTTCTGCTTGATCACTTCGGCGGCCACATGAGTGGTCGCGACGCTGTCGGACCAGCCGTCAACGTATCCGATGTTCAGGGTCTGTTTTTCAGCACTGGCAAATGTGGAACTCATCGCAAGCACCAGAGCGGCACCTGCGCCTAAAAGTCGTCGCATCTTCATCGTTACTTCCCCGAAATGCTGAGCCCGACGGATGCCGGGCATCGTCAACGTATTGTTATGGTGCACAGCGCCCCCATCACGCCTGACCGCAAACTCGTTCGAACATCAGCGGAGCACTGACGCTTTTGATCATCAACCCCACGCCTTCGACGACCTGCTCTGTCAGCGACCTCAAGGCAACGAGAAACGACATCAGAAGGCCATTAACCTTCTCTATATATAGATGACACCAGACAATCCGCCCGAACTTTGCATGTCAAAACCAAGGGCGCCCCTAACCCTATATAAATGCAGGTAACATGCGTCGCTTTGCAGCCACACGGCCTGACCATGTTCGCGACTTCGCGCTTTGCTTTTCTCCCCTATCTTTTCGCCTGCCTGCTGGGGCTGTTTGCACTGTGCGGCTTCTGGTACGGACTCGGTAAACCGGTGATCCTGCCGGATGCCGCCACCGCGACGCACAAACTGCAATGCGCGTCCTACACCCCGTTCGACAAAGACCAGTCGCCGTTCGACGTGCCGCTGAAACTGCGCCCGGAGCGCATGGACGCCGACCTTGCGCTGCTGGCGACGCGGTTTCAATGCCTGCGCACCTATTCCATGGCAGGGCTCGAGGCACTCCCCGACCTGGCGCGCAAACATGGCCTGAAATTGATGATCGGCGCCTGGGTCAACAGCAATCCGGTGGACACCGAGAAGGAAGTCGACCTGCTGATTGCTTGCGCCAACGCCAACCCGGACGTGGTCAGCGCGGTGATCGTCGGCAACGAAGCGTTGCTGCGTAAAGAAGTGACCGGCGGGCAACTGGTGAAGCTGATCAACAAGGTCAAAGGCCAGATCAAACAACCGGTGACTTACGCTGATGTCTGGGAGTTCTGGCAAAGGCATCCAGACATCGCCCCTGCCGTGGACTTCATAACGATCCACTTGCTGCCGTACTGGGAAGACCATCCATGGAACGTCGACGTGGCCTTGTCGCAAGTAGCCGCGATACGTCGCAGTTTCGGCAGCATGTTTGCACCAAAAGAAATAATGATCGGCGAAACGGGTTGGCCAAGCGAAGGCCGTCAACGCAAGACTGCCGTGCCGAGCCGGGAAAACGAAGCCAAATATATCCGCGGGTTTGTCGCGATGGCCGAGAAGGAAGGCTGGCATTACAACCTGATCGAAGCGTTTGACCAGCCATGGAAGCGCGGCAGCGAAGGTGCGGTGGGCGGGTATTGGGGGCTGTTCGATGCCGATCGTCAGGACAAGGGCATGCTCGCCGGGCCGGTGACGAATGTACCGTACTGGAAAGAATGGCTGGCCGTTGGCGGTTTGATTTTCCTCGGTACGCTGATCCTTGGCGGCCGCGTTCGCAATACTCGCTCAGCACTGGTATTGCCACTGCTGGGCGCCCTCGCCGCGTGCTCAATCGGTGCCTGGGGCGATATGGCCCGGGTCACCACGCGATTTGCCAGCGAATGGCTGTGGGTCGGACTGTTGACAGCGCTGAATCTGAAAGTACTGGCGCATGCCGCGCTGACATTGAGCGCGCGTACCGGCTGGCGTGAACGTGCTTTCAATCTGCTGGAGCGTCGCGCCGGCTGGCTGGTGGCCACAGCAGGTTTTGCAGCCGCGGTGATGATGCTGGAGATGGTGTTCGATGCGCGTTACCGCAGCTTTGCGAGCATGGCATTCATCCTGCCCGCGCTGGTGTACCTGTGCCGCCCGGTCAGCGTGCCGCGTCGGGAGATTGCTTTGCTGGCCCTTATCATCGGGGCCGGTATCGCACCGCAGTTGTTCGAGGAGGGGTTGCAGAACCAGCAGGCCTTGGGCTGGGCACTGGTCAGCGGCTTGATGGTGGCGGCATTGTGGCGATGCTTGCGGGTTCGCACTCGCTGATCTTCAGCGTCTGCGCCGGCCCCTTGGCGAGCAAGCCCGCCCCCACATTTGGACCTGACTGCACACAAATCCCTGTGGGAACGGGCTTGCCCGCGATGACTGATTGTCAGACGCCGCGAGATTGCCGGACCAGGCGCAACCCGGCAATCACCAGCGCAAACACCGCCAACGTGGTGTTGTACAGCGCCAGCGCCGGCAGCCCGAACACCAGCGCCAGCACCGCCAGCCACCACCCGGCCCTGCCCGGCAACACGAATCCGATCAATGCCGCACCCAACGCCGCCCAGCCCAACACCTTGAAGTGAGTCATCAGCCCCAGGCTGGAACGCATCTGGCACTCCCAGCGACTGGCCTCATCTACGCAGATGCCCACCCATTTGCCATCCTCCATGAAGCCGTATCGCGCGCCATAACTGGCGGCGAGCCATAACGGCAGCAGAACGAGCAACAGCATCACGGGCACGCGGCGGGACATGAATGACTCCAATCAACAAAAATCGGCGGCCAGCTTAATCTGCCGCCCGGCATACGCAAGCGCTAACAACAGTTAACTATTCATCCGCGCGATGCAAAGTGTATCGTCCGGCTACTATTACTCCGAATTCTGCCTGTTTGATGCCGCGGCATGGCACTTTGGCACAACCCCGGTGGTCATAGCCTGCGAACCTCATTCGGCACCTTCCTCTAAGGGATCCAGTCATGCTCCGTTCCTTGCGCTTCGCCGCGCTGTTCAGCGGCCTTATCTTGAGTGCGTCCGCACTGGCGGCGGATATCGACGCCGCCAGTTATGGCTACCCCCTGACCAACCCGTTCGAGGCGACCATCGCCACGACTCCGCCGGACCTGCGCCCGGAACTGCCACTGGACGACGACATCAATCAGTCCGACCGCAGCGTCACCTTGCGCCCGGAGCGGGCATTCATCCTGCCGGACAATTTCTGGGCGGTAAAAAAACTCACTTACCGCATCGCCACCCAGGACAAACCAGCACCGCTGATCTTCCTGATTGCCGGCACTGGTGCGCGTTATGACAGCACGCTCAACGAATACCTGAAAAAACTCTATTACAAGGCCGGCTATCACGTCGTGCAGTTGTCCTCACCGACCAGCTTCGACTTCATCAGCGCCGCGTCGCGCTTCGCCACACCGGGCGTGACCAAGGAAGACGCCGAGGACATGTACCGTGTGATGCAGGCTGTGCGGGCGCAAAATCCGAAACTGCCGGTCACTGACTACTACCTCACCGGCTACAGCCTCGGTGCGCTTGATGCGGCTTTCGTCGCGCATCTGGACGAAACCCGCCGCAGCTTCAATTTCAAAAAAGTCCTGCTGCTCAATCCGCCGGTCAACCTTTACACCTCGATCACCAACCTCGACAGGCTGGTACAGACCGAAGTCAAAGGCATCAACAACAGCACAACGTTCTATGAGTTGGTGCTGGGCAAATTGACCCGTTACTTCCAGCAGAAAGGTTACATCGACCTCAACGACGCCCTGCTCTACGACTTCCAGCAATCCAAACAGCACCTGACCAACGAACAGATGGCGATGCTGATTGGCACCTCGTTCCGTTTCTCGGCCGCCGATATTGCCTTCACCTCGGACCTGATCAACCGTCGCGGCCTGATCACCCCGCCGAAATTCCCGATCACCGAAGGCACCAGCCTCACGCCGTTCCTCAAGCGTGCACTGCAATGTGACTTCGATTGCTACCTGACCGAACAGGTGATCCCGATGTGGCGCGCGCGCACCGATGGCGGCAGCCTGTTGCAATTGATCGATCAGGTCAGTCTGTATGCGCTCAAGGATTACCTGCACGACAGCCCTAAAATCGCCGTGATGCACAACGCCGACGACGTGATCCTCGGCCCGGGCGACCTGGGCTTCCTGCGCAAAACCTTTGGCGATCGCCTGACCGTTTATCCACTGGGCGGCCATTGCGGCAACATTAACTACCGCGTCAACAGCGACGCCATGCTGGAGTTCTTCCGTGGCTAAATATCTCCTGCTGATAGCAGCGCTCCTCTGTGCAGGCATGGCCCAGGCCGATAACAGCAAAGCCAATGCACCGGTGGTGGTCGACAGTGACGGTTTCAAGGAGCCGCTGTCCAAACTCAAATTCAACCCGGGGCTGGACCAACGCGAATTCGAGCGTTCCACGCTCAACGCGCTGAACGTGTATGACCCGCTGGAAGAGTGGAACCGTCGCGTTTACCACTTCAACTACCGTTTCGATCAATGGGTATTTTTGCCGGTGGTCGACGGTTATCGCTACGTCACGCCGAGCTTCGTGCGCACCGGCGTGAGCAACTTTTTCAACAACCTGGGCGACGTACCCAACCTGATCAACAGCCTGTTGCAGTTCAAGGGCGAGCGCTCCATGAAAACGACTGCACGCCTGTTGTTCAACACCACCATCGGCGTCGCCGGTCTGTGGGACCCGGCGACCGCCATGGGCCTGCCACGCCAGAGCGAAGACTTCGGCCAGACGCTGGGTTTCTATGGTGTGCCGGGAGGCGCCTATTTTGTGCTGCCGATCCTCGGCCCATCGAACCTGCGTGACACTGCAGGTCTGGCCGTGGACTACAGCGCCGAATCGGCGGTCAACTTCTTGAACGTGTCAGAAGTCAGCTCCAACCATCCGGAGATCTGGGCCCTGCGCGCAGTAGACAAGCGCTATCAGACCAGTTTCCGCTACGGTCAACTGAACTCGCCGTTCGAGTACGAAAAGGTGCGTTACGTGTACACCGAGTCGCGCAAGTTGCAGATTGCCGAGTAACGTTTTTACGGGAGCCACATCCGGCAAATGTGGGAACAAGCTTACTCGCGAAAAGGGAGTGTCAGTCACCTGTCCATTGACTCAGACGCCGCCTTCGCGAGCAAGCCCGCTCCCACAGGGGTAACGTGCTCAGCCTTTAAAGGCTTTCCAGAGCTTGTTGACGAACGAAGCTTTAGCCACCTTTCCCGCTCGGCATGTACGCCGCAGACTTGCTGGGCATTGAGCGCCAGGTCATCACCGAGCACACGGGGCATTCTTGAGCGCTGCGCGAGGCCGGTGCTACCATGCGCCACCGCCAGAACAGGCAAGGAACCACCGGGTTTATGAGCACAATCCGCGAGCGCAACAAAGAACTGATCCTGCGTGCCGCCAGCGAGGAGTTTGCCGACAAAGGCTTCGCAGCGACCAAAACCAGCGACATCGCCGCCAAGGCGGGATTGCCCAAGCCCAACGTCTACTACTACTTCAAATCCAAGGAAAACCTCTACCGCGAGGTACTGGAAAGCATCATCGTGCCGATCCTGCAGGCGTCGACGCCGTTCAACGCGGACGGCGTACCGAGCGAAGTACTGAGCGGCTACATCCGCTCCAAGATCCGCATCTCCCGCGACCTGCCCTTCGCGTCCAAAGTATTTGCCAGCGAAATCATGCACGGCGCACCGCATTTGAGCGCCGACCTGGTCGAGCAACTCAACGGCCAGGCCAAGCACAACATCAACTGCATCCAGACCTGGATCGACCGCGGCCAGATCGCGCCGATCGACCCCAACCATCTGATGTTCAGTATCTGGGCTGCCACCCAGACCTACGCCGACTTCGACTGGCAGATTTCTGCGGTCACCGGCAAGGACAAGCTGGACGAAGCGGATTATGAGGCGGCGGCGCAGACGATTATTCGGTTGGTGCTCAAAGGGTGTGAACCGGACTGAGACACCGCGATGACGCGATCGCGAGCAGGCTCACTCCTATAAGGGCTCGGAGGCATTCAGACATTTTGTGCCTGACCACGATCCTGTAGGAGTGAGCCTGCTCGCGATAGCGGTTAATCAGACGCTAAAGATCAAGAAACCACCCCCGCATCCGCCCGCAAGTCCAGCACCTCCACCGCTTTGATCGCCACCTGCTCATCAATATCCGACAGATCGCCGCTGATCCCGATCGCGCCGAGCACGTTCCCCGCCTGATCCCGAATCAACACACCACCCGGTGCCGGCACCACGCTGCCCTGGCCCATGCTGTTCAGTGCGGCAATGAAGGCCGGCCGTTGTTGCGCGTCCAGCGCCAGCAGGCGCGAGCCTTTACCTAGCGCGATGGCGCCCCAGGCTTTGCCGATGGCGATTTGCGGGCGAAGCAGGCTGGCGCCGTCTTCGCGTTGCAGGGCGACCAGATGACCGCCGGCATCAAGTACCGCGATGGTCAGCGGCGCGGCATTGATGCCTCGCCCTGCGCTGATGGCTTCACTGACCAGGTTGACTGCGACTTTCAAGGTTAAAGCGCTCATGGTGCCGTCCTCATTTTGTTATAGGGAAAGTCGTGGGACTGCGGTTTTGTGCCGCAGGCCAATGCGACAAATAGAACACAATGAGTTATTTTTTTGTATACAATAATTATCGAAAATCGCTACATGCGACGAAAAGCCACAGCAGAATCGGCTTCCGACGAATGAAACGAACGCTTGATAAAATGGATTGACCTGCGCCGTCCGCCGTGAATACACTCTGCGCAAAGCCACTTGTATACAATTACAAAACGTAAAGAGGCACAAAACCATGAGCAAAATGAGAGCAATCGAAGCCGCCGTTCTGGTGATGCGCCGTGAAGGGGTTGATACCGCTTTTGGCATCCCGGGCGCTGCAATCAACCCGCTGTACTCCGCCTTGCAGAAAGTCGGTGGCATCGATCACGTCCTCGCTCGCCACGTTGAAGGCGCCTCGCACATGGCCGAGGGTTACACCCGCACCAAGGCCGGCAACATCGGCGTGTGCATCGGCACCTCCGGCCCGGCCGGTACCGACATGGTCACCGGGCTCTACAGCGCCTCGGCCGACTCGATTCCCATCCTCTGCATTACCGGCCAGGCACCCCGCGCCCGTATGCACAAGGAAGACTTCCAGGCGGTCGACATCACCAGCATCGTCAAGCCCGTCACCAAGTGGGCGACCACGGTTCTGGAACCGGGCCAGGTGCCTTACGCGTTCCAGAAAGCTTTCTTTGAGATGCGCTCCGGCCGTCCAGGCCCGGTGCTGATCGACCTGCCGTTCGACGTGCAGATGGCTGAAATCGAATTCGACATCGACGCCTACCAGCCGCTGCCGCTGGCCAAGCCGACCGCAACCCGCGTGCAGGTGGAAAAGGCTCTGGCCCTGCTCGATCAGGCCGAGCGTCCATTGCTGGTCGCCGGTGGCGGCATCATCAACGCCGACGCCAGCGATCTGCTGGTGGAGTTCGCCGAGCTGACCGGTATTCCGGTGATCCCGACCCTGATGGGTTGGGGCACCATTCCGGACGATCACCCGCTGATGGTCGGCATGGTCGGCCTGCAGACTTCGCACCGTTACGGCAACGCGACGATGCTCAAATCCGACGTGGTACTGGGCATCGGTAACCGCTGGGCCAACCGCCACACCGGTTCGGTTGATGTCTACACCGAAGGTCGCAAGTTCATTCACGTCGACATCGAAGGTACGCAGATCGGTCGTGTGTTCACACCGGACCTGGGCATCGTGTCCGACGCCGCTGCCGCATTGACCGTGTTCATCGAAGTGGCGCGTGAATGGCAAGCCGCCGGCAAGCTGAAAAACCGCAGTGCCTGGCTGCAGGATTGCCAGCAGCGCAAAGCCAGCCTGCATCGCAAAACCCACTTCGACAACGTGCCGGTCAAGCCACAGCGCGTTTACGAAGAAATGAACCAGGTGTTCGGCAAGGACACCTGCTACGTCAGCACCATTGGTCTGTCGCAAATTGCCGGCGCGCAGTTCCTGCACGTCTACAAGCCGCGTCACTGGATCAACTGCGGCCAGGCAGGCCCGTTGGGCTGGACCATTCCGGCAGCGCTGGGCGTGGTGAAGGCCGATCCGAACCGTAAAGTCGTGGCCCTGTCGGGGGACTATGACTTCCAGTTCATGATCGAAGAACTGGCGGTCGGCGCTCAGTTCAAACTGCCGTACATCCACGTCGTGGTGAACAACTCGTACCTGGGTCTGATCCGTCAGGCACAGCGCGGGTTCGAAATGGACTACTGCGTGCAGCTGTCCTTCGATAACCTCAACGCGCCGGAACTCAACGGTTACGGGGTTGACCACATCGCAGTGGCTGAAGGCCTGGGCTGCAAGGCACTGCGTGTGTTCGAACCGTCGGAAATCGCCCCTGCCCTGCGCAAGGCCGAACAGATGATCGAAGAGTTCAAGGTGCCGGTGATCGTCGAGATCATTCTGGAGCGTGTGACCAACATCTCCATGGGTACCGAGATCAACGCCGTCAACGAATTCGAAGACCTGGCACTCGTCGGCAACGACGCACCGACGGCGATTTCGCTGCTTGATTAACTGTTGACCGCTCTCCCTGTGGGAGCGGGCTTGCCCGCGAAAGCATTTCCACATCCGACAATGATGTTGGCTGATCCACCGCTTTGGCGAGCAAGCCCGCTGCCACAAGGGGAACTTCACAAGATTTACGGGAGACCACCATGCCGCGTTTCGCAGCCAACCTGTCCATGCTGTTCACCGAACAGGATTTCCTTGCCCGTTTCGACGCCGCCGCCAAGGCCGGTTTCAGTGGTGTGGAATATCTGTTTCCGTACGACTTCAGCTCCGCCGAAATCAAGGCAAAACTGGAGGCCAACGGTCTGACCCAAGTGCTGTTCAACCTGCCGGCCGGTGACTGGGCCAAAGGTGAGCGCGGTATCGCGTGCCTGCCGGATCGGGTCGAAGAATTCCGCGCCGGTGTCGATCTGGCCATTGCCTACGCGCAAGTGCTGGGCAACACCCAGGTCAACTGCCTGGCCGGTATCCGTGCGCAAGGCGTGGACGATGCCACCGTGGAAAAGACCTTCGTCGCCAACCTCAAGTACGCGGCCGACAAGCTGCAAGCGGCGGGCATCAAACTGGTGATGGAAGCGATCAACACCCGTGACATCCCAGGCTTCTACTTGAACAACACCGCGCAAGCCCTGTCGATTCGCGGACAGGTCGGCAGCGCCAATCTGTTCCTGCAATACGACATCTATCACATGCAAATCATGGAAGGCGATCTCGCCCGCACCCTGCAATCGCACCTGGGTGAGATCAACCATGTGCAGCTCGCAGACAACCCCGGGCGCAACGAGCCAGGTACCGGTGAAATCAACTACCGCTTCCTGTTCGAACACCTGGACCGCATCGGTTATCAGGGTTGGGTCGGTTGCGAATACAAGCCGCTTACCACCACTGAAGCAGGGCTCGGCTGGTTGAAAACCCACAACGCAATTTAAGAACAACGCAAAACCTGTAGGAACGGGCTTGCTCGCTCCCACCCAAAGCAACACCCCCAATTTGCTTGAGCAAGACAAAAACAAGAGGATTTTCTCATGGCTAAAATCGGATTTATCGGCACCGGCATCATGGGCCACCCAATGGCGGCGAACCTGCAGAAAGCCGGTCACAGCCTGTTCCTGTCGGCGCACCACGACCCCGCGCCTGCCGACCTGGTTGCCGCGGGTGCCGTCGCGCTGGCCAACCCGCGCGAAGTGGCTCAGGAAGCCGAGTTCATCATCGTCATGGTCCCGGATACCCCGCAGGTCGATGACGTGCTGTTCCGCGCCGACGGCGTCGCTGCCGGTATCGGCAAAGGCAAAGTCGTGATCGACATGAGCTCGATCTCGCCGACCGCCACCAAAGCCTTCGCGGCGAAGATCAACGAAAAAGGTGCGCAATACCTCGACGCACCTGTGTCCGGTGGTGAAGTCGGTGCCAAAGCCGCGACCCTGAGCATCATGATCGGTGGCGACGCCGATGCCTTCGAACGCGCACTGCCGCTGTTCCAGGCCATGGGCAAGAACATCACGCTGGTCGGTGGCAATGGCGACGGTCAAACCGCAAAAGTGGCAAACCAGATCATCGTGGCCCTGAACATTCAGGCCGTGGCTGAAGCCTTGCTGTTCGCTTCGAAAAACGGTGCCGATCCAGCCAAGGTGCGTGAAGCGCTGATGGGCGGCTTCGCATCCTCCAAGATCCTCGAAGTGCACGGCGAACGCATGATCAAAGGTACCTTCGATCCAGGCTTCCGCATCAGCCTGCACCAGAAGGACCTGAACCTGGCTCTGCAAGGCGCCAAGGAACTGAACATCAACCTGCCGAACACCGCCAACGCCCAGCAAGTGTTCAGCACCTGCGCGGCCATCGGTGGCAGCAACTGGGATCACTCGGCGCTGATCAAGGGCCTGGAACACATGGCCAACTTCTCGATCCGCGACAAGCAGTAAGCCTTTGCCCCGCTTTCCATGTGGGAGCGGGTTTGCTCGCGAAGAGGCAATGTCAGTCGACACCAAGGTTGACTGACCCCGCGCACTCGCGAACAAGCCCGCTCCCACACTGGATCTGAGTTGCCCTTTCGAATAACAAGAATTCCGGGAGCCCGCCATGTCGGTCGATCCGCAACAACTGCTGCGCGAGCTGTTTGCCACAGCCATCGACGCGGCCCACCCGCAGCAAGTCCTCGAAGCCCACCTGCCAGACGATCGCACCGGTCGGGTCATCGTCATCGGCGCCGGTAAAGCCGCGGCCGCGATGGCGCAAGTGGTCGAACGCTGCTGGCAGGGGGAAGTCTCTGGCCTGGTAGTGACTCGTTACGGTCACGGCGCCCCATGCGAAAAAATCGAAGTGGTCGAAGCTGCGCATCCGGTGCCGGACGCTGCCGGCCTGGCCGTGGCCAAGCGTGTGCTGGGCCTGGTGAGTAACCTGAGCGAAGACGACCGCGTGATCTTCCTGCTCTCCGGTGGCGGCTCTGCCCTGCTCGCCTTGCCGGCCGAAGACATCACCCTCGCTGACAAGCAATCCATCAACAAAGCCCTGCTCAAATCCGGCGCGACCATCGGCGAGATGAACTGCGTGCGCAAGCACCTCTCGGCGATCAAGGGCGGACGCCTGGGTAAAGCCTGCTGGCCTGCCACGGTCTATACCTACGCGATCTCCGATGTACCGGGCGACCTCGCCACGGTCATCGCCTCTGGCCCGACCGTGGCCGACCCCAGCACCTCGGCTGAAGCACTGGCGATCATCAAGCGCTACGGCATCGAGATCCCGGCGTCGGTACGCACCTGGTTGCAAAGCCCTGAATCGGAGACCGTCAAACCCGGTGATCCGAGCCTGGCCCGCAGTCATTTCCAGTTGATCGCCCGTCCTCAGCAATCGCTGGACGCCGCGGCGGTGAAGTGCCGTCAGACCGGTTTCAGCACGCTGATCCTCGGCGATCTGGAAGGTGAATCGCGCGAAGTGGCGAAAGTCCACGCCGGCATCGCTCGCCAGATCATCAACCACGGCCAGCCACTGGCGGCGCCGTGCGTGATCCTCTCCGGCGGTGAAACCACCGTGACCGTGCGCGGCAATGGCCGTGGCGGGCGCAACGCCGAATTCCTCCTTAGCCTGACCGATAGCCTCAAAGGCCTGCCCGTCGTCTACGCCCTGGCCGGTGACACCGACGGCATCGACGGCTCGGAAGACAACGCCGGTGCCATCATGACCCCGGACAGCTACAAGCGCGCCGCGGCACTGGGCTTGAGCGCCAGTGACGAGCTGGATAACAACAATGGCTACGGCTATTTCGAGGCGCTCGATGCGCTGATCGTCACCGAGCCGACCCGCACCAACGTCAACGACTTCCGCGCCATTCTGATTCTCGAGAGCTCTAAATCATGACGCCTGATAAAAAGGTCAAAATCCTCGCCACCCTCGGGCCTGCTGTCGATGGCATCCAAGACATCCGCGAACTGGTCGAGGCCGGAGTGAATATCTTCCGCCTGAACTTCAGCCACGGCGACCACGCCGACCACGCCAAGCGCTATCAGTGGATCCGCGAAGTCGAGCGTCAGCTCAACTATCCGCTGGGCATTCTGATGGACCTGCAAGGGCCAAAACTGCGTGTCGGCAAATTCGCCGAGGGCAAGGTGCAGTTGCATCGCGGTCAGGCGTTCCGTCTGGATCTGGATGCGACTCCCGGCGATGAGCGCCGGGTCAACCTGCCGCATCCGGAAATCATCGAGGCGCTGGAAGCCGGCATGGATCTGCTGCTCGACGACGGCAAACTGCGTCTGCGCGTGGTGACTAAGTACGACGATGCGATCGACACCACCGTGCTCAATGGCGGCGAGCTGTCAGACCGCAAAGGCGTGAACGTGCCGCAAGCGGTGCTCGACCTCAGCCCGTTGACGGCCAAGGATCGCCGCGATTTGAGTTTTGGTCTGGAGTTGGGTGTGGATTGGGTGGCGCTGTCGTTTGTCCAGCGCCCGCAAGACATGCTCGAAGCCCGCGCACTGATCGGCGACAAAGCCTTCCTGATGGCCAAAATCGAAAAGCCTTCGGCCGTCGAGCAACTGCGCGAAATCGCCGAGCTGAGCGACGCGATCATGGTGGCTCGCGGTGACCTGGGCGTGGAAGTCCCTGCCGAGAGCGTGCCGCAGATCCAGAAAAACATCATCAGCACCTGCCGTGAATTGGGAAAACCGGTGGTGGTGGCAACGCAGATGCTCGAGTCGATGCGCTTCTCTGCGACGCCGACCCGCGCTGAAGTCACCGACGTGGCCAACGCCGTGGCCGAGGGTGCCGATGCGGTGATGCTGTCGGCGGAAACCGCGTCGGGGGAATACCCGCTGGAAGCCGTGCAGATGATGAGCAAGATCATCCGTCAGGTGGAAAACGGCCCGGATTATCAGACGCAACTCGACGTCAGCCGCCCCAAGGCTGAGGCGACTGTTTCCGATGCCATCAGTTGCGCGATCCGACGCATCAGCAACGTGCTGCCAGTGGCCGTGCTGGTCAATTACAGCGAGTCCGGAGCCTCGACGTTGCGTGCGGCGCGGGAACGGCCCAAAGCACCGATCCTCAATCTGACGCCGAACCTGCAAACCGCTCGCCGTTTGAGCGTGGCGTGGGGCATTCACTCGGTGGTCAACGATCGTCTGCGTCAGGTCGATGAGGTGTGTTCTACCGCGCTGGAAATCGCCCAGGCGCAAGGCATGGCCGAGCGCGGTGACACGCTGTTGATCACTGCCGGTGTGCCGTTCGGGCAGCCGGGCTCGACCAACTCGCTGCGCATTGAGACGTTGATTTAACTCCAACATGATCGTTCCCACGCGCAGCAAAGGAACGATCAGTACTGACTTTCAGAACTGCCATGCCTGCCAACTCTTTCAACACCCACTGCCCCGACTGGGCCGAGGCTTTGCTCAACGGTTTCAGTCAAATCTTCTTCCAGCGTCATCCGCTGTGCGGCCTGCTGTGCCTGCTGGCGATCCTGCTCACCGCTCCGGTGCTGTTTGCCGGCGCGCTGCTGGGTGCCATGGCCGGATTGCTCACCGCGCAACGACGCAACTATGCCAAGGCTGATCGCCAGGCCGGATTGTTCAGCTACAACGGTGTCTTGCTCGGCCTGCTGCTGAGCCTGTACTTCCCGTGGTCGCCGATGCTGCCGCCGTTGATTCTTGCTGCCGGTGGCCTGAGCGCAATGCTCACACAGCAATGGCTCAAACATGTGTACCACCGCCGATCCATACCGGCCTATACCTCGCCTTTCGTGGGCATAAGCTGGGGGCTGCTTCTCTTCGCGGCGCCGCCCATGCCCATGCCTTCTGTCGAACTCAATAACGTGAGCCTGCTCGCCGCCGAGTTCAGAGGGTTGGGTCAGGTGATGTTTCTCGGTCATCCGCTGGCCGGCACCTTGATCGCCATCGGTTTGCTGATAGCTGATCGCCGGGCCTTTGCCTGGGCGCTGTTGGCAAGTGCAATCGGCCTCGGTTCAAGTCTGCTGCACCACGAAACCAATACCGCCCTGCTCGGCCTGGGCAGCTACAACGCCGTACTCGCCGCACTCGCCTTCAGTGCACAACGTCAACAACCGTGGCTGCCGTTGCTCGGCATCGTCCTCGCGCTGCTGGTGACACCCCTGTTTGCCGCCGTCGGTCTGGCCACGCTGACCGCGCCATTCATTCTCGCCTGCTGGCTGATCCGCGCTGGCATCCAGATGCTCGGCAACGCAACGGTTAACAGCACGCCTTGCGCTCATGGGGAGAATCAACCTAGGCTGCGCTGATCTTCGATTCAGGCGTTACATATGGACAGCAGCAAGCGTTGGCGTGATCAGCTTTACGTAGTGATTTTCCAGACCGACACCACGGCTGGGCGGCGTTTCGACGGCATTTTGCTGTTGATCATCCTCGCCAGCCTGGTGGTCGTGATGCTCGACAGCATCGACAGCGTTCACCGCAACTATGCCGATGCACTGGCGTACATCGAGTGGGGCTTCACCATTATCTTTCTCGGTGAGTACATCCTGCGCCTGTATTGCTCACCGAAGCCGTTGCGTTATGCCTTCAGTTTTTATGGGCTGGTGGATTTGCTGGCAATCGTGCCCGGCATCCTCGCCCTGTATTACAGCGATGCACAGTATCTGCTGATCATCCGCATCATCCGGATGCTGCGGATTTTTCGCGTGCTCAAACTCAGCCCGTACCTCAAGCAAGCCAACTATCTGATGTCGGCGCTGCGCGGCAGCAAGCAGAAGATCGTGGTGTTTCTGGTCAGCGTCTGCACGCTGGTGACGGTGTTCGGCACGCTGATGTACGTGATCGAAGGCCCGGAACACGGCTTCACCAGTATTCCCAAAGGCATCTATTGGGCAATCGTGACGCTGACCACCGTGGGCTTCGGCGATATCGTGCCGACAACCCCGCTGGGCCAGGTGATTTCGTCGCTGGTAATGATCACCGGTTACTCGATCATCGCCGTGCCCACCGGGATTTTCACCGCCGAACTGGCCAACGCCATGCGCGGCGAACATCTGCAACACGATTGCCCGGTGTGCAAGAAAAACAGCCACGAACACGACGCAGCTTTCTGCTCCCGATGCGGCAATGCACTGTTCAAGAAAATGGAATAAGCAAAGTGCTTTTTAATCTTTAAGCGACTATGCGTGCCCCGTTATAGTCAGTGGCAAGTGGCCTCACCTTTGGCACAACACCCCCACAGAACAAGGAATGCGCAGTGAAAAAACTCTTTGGCGCCTCACTTCTCGCCGCCGGTCTTGCGTTCGGTAGCGTGGCTCAAGCCGCACCGACCCTGCTGAACGTTTCCTACGACGTGATGCGCGATTTCTACAAGGACTACAACACTGCGTTCCAGAAACACTGGCAAGCCGAGCACAACGAAAACATCACCGTGCAGATGTCCTTCGGCGGTTCGAGCAAGCAAGCGCGCTCGGTGATCGATGGCCTGCCGGCCGACGTCATCACCATGAACATGGCCACCGACATCAACGCCCTGGCCGATCACGGCAAACTGGTGCCGGAGAACTGGGTTACCCGACTGCCGGACAACAGCGCACCGTTCACCTCGGCGACCGTGTTCATTGTGCGCAAGGGCAACCCGAAAGCCCTGAAAGACTGGCCGGACCTGCTTAAAGACGGCGTGCAGGTGATCGTGCCAAACCCGAAAACCTCGGGTAACGGCCGCTACACCTACCTCTCGGCCTGGGGCTACGTGCTGAAGAACGGCGGTGACGAGAACAAAGCCAAAGACTTCGTCGGCAAACTGTTCAAGCAAGCGCCGGTGCTGGATACCGGTGGCCGCGCCGCGACCACCACATTCATGACCAACCAGATTGGCGACGTGCTGGTGACTTTCGAGAACGAAGCGGAAATGATCGCCCGCGAATTTGGCCGTGATCAGTTTGAAGTCATCTACCCAAGCGTCTCCGCCGAAGCCGAGCCACCGGTGTCGGTGGTCGATAAAGTCGTCGACAAGAAAGGTTCGCGCGCAGCCGCTGATGAGTACCTGAAATACCTGTGGTCGCCTGAAGGTCAGGAAATCGCTGCGGCCAACTACCTGCGCCCGCGTGACCCGGCGGTGCTGGCCAAATACACCGACCGTTTCCCGAAAGTCGACTTCCTGTCGGTGGAGAAAACCTTTGGTGACTGGCGCACCGTGCAGAAGACCCACTTCAATGATGGTGGGGTGTTTGACCAGATTTACAGCCAGTAATAGTCAAGCGGCTCTATGAAAAGGCGATCTCAACGGGTCGCCTTTTTTGTGGGAATTTGAAATCACCACCATGTCCCCTATGACGAACAGTAAAGCGCAGCAGTAAACATACGCACGCTACTGAAGAAGATGTAGCTGAATGTATCATCGACGCTCAATGGTCGAACGCAAGGTTCACCGAGGTGGTAACCACCTGACTGCAGCCATTCATTGCTCAAAGAAATAATCGATATCAACCGAAGGCCTCTTCTGCCAATACGATTTGTCCCATAGCCTCTGCGCATTCCCTTTCGCTGGATCGAGAAACCTTATGACCACCGCCACTCACGCAATGACCCGAGGTATGGTGCTGCTGTTCGCCTTCTGCTGCGGCGCCATCGTTGCCAACATCTACTACGCCCAGCCGATCATCGGCCTGATTGCGCCGGACCTTGGCCTCTCCGACACCATGGCCAGCTTCATCGTCTCGCTGACGCAAATCGGTTATGCGCTGGGCCTGTTCTTTCTGGTGCCGCTGGGCGATCTGCTGGAAAACCGTCGGTTGATGATCATCACCACGGTGGTGGCGATTGCCAGCCTGCTCGGCGCCGCATTTACCGATCAGCCCAACGTGTTTTTGCTGATCTCGCTGCTCGTGGGTTTCAGTTCCGTGTCGGTACAGATCCTGATTCCGCTGGCCGCGCATCTGGCGCCGGAGGAATCTCGCGGGCGCGTCGTCGGCGCAATCATGGGTGGTCTGCTGCTGGGTATCCTGCTGGCGCGGCCGGTGTCGAGCGTGGTTGCCGATCATTTCGGCTGGCGGGCGATGTTCATGATTGCGGCAGCATTGATGGCGGCGATCAGCGTGGTGCTGGCACTGACCGTGCCCAAGCGCCAACCGGATCACAGCGCCTCTTACGGGCAACTGCTCGGTTCGCTGTGGACGCTGCTGCGCCAACAACCGGTGCTGCGTCAGCGCGCGTTTTATCAGGGGTGCATGTTTGCCACGTTCAGCCTGTTCTGGACAGCGGTACCACTTGAGTTGGCGCGCAACCACGGCCTGTCACAAAGCGAGATCGCGATCTTCGCCCTGGTCGGCGCCATCGGTGCCATCGCCGCCCCCATCAGCGGACGCCTGGCCGACGCTGGCCACACTCGCATCGCTTCGCTGCTGGCGATGCTGTTCGCCAGCCTGAGCTTCCTGCCCGCCTTCATCCACCCGGCCTACAGCGTGATCGGCCTGGCCGTGACCGGCGTGGTATTGGACTTCTGCGTACAGATGAACATGGTGCTTGGCCAGCGTGCGGTGTACTCGCTGGACGCGAAAAGCCGTGGTCGCTTGAACGCGCTGTACATGACCAGCATCTTCATCGGCGGCGCCTTCGGCTCGTCGGTCGCCAGCGCGGTGTTCGAGCATGGCGGCTGGTTGTGGATCGTGATTGTTGGCAGTGCGTTTCCATTGTTGGCGTTGTTGCGTTTTTTGGGTGCATCGCAACGGCGATCGCTGGCGACTGCGTAACACGTAAAAAGCATCGCAGGCCAACTGGCCCGCGATGCTTTTCAATACCTGACCAGCTTCTCCATCGCCGCATCCGCCAGAAAGGAGGAGCGGCTTTTGACGTTGTGTTCGCGCACATAGCGGTCGATTCGCTGAATCACATAACCGGGCAGGGTCACGTTGACCTTCTCGGTCTTGCCCAGGTATGGCGAGATATCCAGCTCCAGCATGCCCCAGCCCATCCCGGCGAACTCCGGATTGTTGCGATGCGCCGCAGCAGAGGTCGGCATCGGAATCGCCTCTCCGTCCGCCGCAATCTCCTGCAACATGATGTGGGCGATTTCAACGGCTGCATTGTAGGCATCTTCAAAGCTATCCCCTGCCGTCACGGCGCCGGGAATATCGGGGATCTGAATACCGATGGCGGTGTTCTCATCGCCCCACTCGATGCAGATTGGATATTGCATTATGGATCTCCTTCGAAACTGGCTGGCGGGTTGTACAACCCGGCACGCCTCCTGATGCTTTTGACCGTCCCCAACGGCAAATCCTTTTTCGGGTGAGGAACGGGAATCGTGTATGGGTTGTAGCGGTGCCTGAAGAGGTGATGACTGCCGGTAATCCTGTCCAGCGTCCAACCCGCCTCCTCCAGCTCCTTGATCAATAACCTGCTCTGCACCAACCGCCTCCTTGCCCTGGCCCATTAAAAGTAACCCTAGAGTTATCTTTACTCAAGCACAGAAATCCAAAGAGCGACGTCCGGTTGTTTTACAGAGTGTGATTGATTGCAGCCACAGACAGCACAACGGCGATCCAGGGATCGCCGTTTTTCATCACTGCCCGAACTGCTTGCCCAGCCCCGGTGGCACGCCGTGGATGTCGGTGTCTTCCCATGGGCCGTTGGGGCTGATCGAGCGGCTCCAGCCGTTGTTCCAGCGATAGTAGGTGCGCTGGCGGTAGAACGTGTCGGACTGGTCGTCAAGCACATAAACGCCGAGTTTCTGATCCCAATGGCTGTTGCCGCCCGGTGGCGGGGCGAAGCTGGCCGAGGTGCGCGGGACAGGTTTGGCCGGTTTGGCCGGAATGCTTTTGCCCGGTATCGGCGAGGTCGAAGGGGTCGGGCTGGGTTGTGACGGCGGAATCGGCGGCAGGTGGGTGGTCCGTTCCGGTCGTTGCACCGCACATGCACTCAAGCCCAGGGCCAATGTGAGAACCGTGATTCGGGCGATGGTGTGCATAGCGGTGCTTTCCTGTGTTGCCCGGTTACTTGTCCGGGCTGTCGATGGTCAGTTTTTGCAGCGCGGTGGTGCTGCTGGCCAGCGGGCCGCTGCGGCCAACCCACTCACCGGCGGTCGGCTGACCGGCACGGGAGATGCGCGCAACCAGTTGGACTTCAGGGAAGTTCGACAGTTTCAACTGCGGCATCATGGCGTCGGCATCGCCCAGTTCGACCGTGACCGGCAGATCGGCCACGGTCAGGCGCTTGGCCGCCAGCGGTGCCGGTGGCCCGGACGTGGCGCGGGCGAAAATGAACACGCTGTCGCCCGGTTGCACCTTGTCTTTGAGTTCATTAGCCACATCGACGCGTACCTTAAGCCGTGCGGCAGGCTTGGCAGCCGGTGCCTGGGCAACCTTGCCGCCGCTGGCTTGCAGGCGCTCGGCGGCACGTTCGATCCCGCCTTGCAGCGCTTCGCGGGATTTGTCGCTCGCAGGCAATTGCGCCAGCAAACGGTTCCAGTAGTCGATGGCCTCCTGATAACGCTCGCCTTCGAACGCGGCGATGCCGAGCAGACCAAGGCTGGTGACTTCCTTTGGATCGGCCTTCAGCGCTTCATCGGTCAGGGCCTGGATCTTGCTCGACCATTTTTTGCCATCGGCGAAATACTGCGCCTGCGCCCACTGGCCGAGCAGTTCCGGTTGGCGACCAGCGAGATTGGCGGCACGTTCAAACATCTTCGCCGCGTCCGCCGGACGCTCCTGAGCCATGTAGGTACGACCCAAGAAATACAGACCTTCAGCAGAATCCGGTTGTGCCGCAACGGCACGTTCCAGACGCAGGGTCATTTCTTCCATCGACTGCGGTGCCTGGGCGAATTCGCGGGTCAATTCGACCTTGTCGGCGGCGCCGAAGTGCAGGTACAGGGCCAAACCCAACACTGGCACCAACACGGCGGCCAGCAGCGGCAGCGGTTTACCCAGTTTCGAGACACGCGGCGCGGTAACGCCTTCGGTGTCGGCGAGCAATTCACGCGCGGCTTCGGCGCGGCCGCTGTCCATTTGCGCGGCATCCAGCACACCTTCGGCCTGCTGCGATTGCAACTCGGCGACACGTTCCTGATACAACGCAACGTTGAGGGCAGTACGATCCTCTTCACGCTGGGCGCGGCGTTCACGCAATACAGGGATCAGCAGAAAACTCAGGGCGACCAGAAGCAACAGCCCTGCGGCAAGCCAGAAATCAATCATTCTTGGTTTTTATCCAACAGTTGGTCGAGGCGCTGACGCTCTTCGGTAGACAGCGATTGCGGGGTGTCGGCGCGTTGTGCGCGACGGCGGCGGACGATCACCGCGATCACCACGAAACCACCGAGCAGCAGGCCGGCCGGGCCGAACCACAGCAGCGCGGTCTTGGCGTTGAGTGCGGGTTTGTAGCGGACGAAATCGCCGTAGCGATCCACCATGAAATCGATGATCTGCTGGTTGTCCTTGCCCTCGCCGAGCATGCGGAAAATCTCTTTGCGCAGGTCAGCGGCAATCGGTGCATTGGAATCGGCGATGTCCTGGTTCTGGCATTTGGGGCAACGCAGTTCCTTGGTCAGTTCGCGGAAACGTTCGCGATCACCTTCCTTGGCGAACTCGTAGGTGTCGATCGCGGCATGGGCCACACCGACCAGGTTCAAGCCCAACACAATAGCCGCTAAAAAACGCTTCATGGCTTGGCCTCATCGACCAGCGCCTGATACTTGGCCGCGAGTTTTTCGCGCCAGACCTGTTCGTCGATCACACCGACGTACTTGTCGCGGATGATGCCCTTGGCGTCGATGAAGAAGGTTTCCGGCGCGCCGTAGACACCGAGGTTCAGCCCCAGCGAGCCTTCGTCGTCACGGATGTCCAGTTGATACGGATTGTGGAATTCGGCCAGCCACTTCAAGGCATCGGCGTTGACGTCCTTGTAGTTGATCCCGTAGATCAACACGCCACGCTCGGCGAGTTTGTTCAGCACCGGATGCTCGACCCGGCAGGAAATGCACCAGGTGCCCCAGACGTTAACCAACGCCGGTTTGCCGAGGATGTCAGCCTTGGTCAGGGTCTTGTCGCCCTGAACCGCCGGCAGCGAAAACTCCGGGAACGGCTTGTTGATCATCGCCGACGGCAGCTCTGCCGGATCGAGGTACAGACCGCGATACAGAAACACCGCCACCAGCAGGAAAAGCGCCAGGGGTACCAGCATCAACCAACGTCTCATGCAGCCGCTCCCGTCATGCCCAGCGCTTCACGCACTTTGGATTTCACCTTGACCCGATAACGTCGATCCAGCGCCGCGAGCAATCCGCCCAGACCGGTCAGCAGACCGCCGAACCAGATCCAGCGCACGAACGGTTTGACGTGAACCCGTACCGCCCACGCGCCGTTTTCCAGCGGCTCACCGAGGGCGACGTAGAGGTCACGGGTGAAACCGGCGTCAATCCCGGCTTCGGTCATCATCGAACTCTGTACGGTGTACAGGCGTTTTTCCGGGTGCAATACACTGACTTCCTTGCCGTCGCGGATCACCCGAATGGTGCCTCTGTCGGAGGTGAAATTCGGCCCTTCGAAGTGTTTGGCGCCTTCGAAGACGAAGTGATAACCGGCCAGATCCATCGATTCGCCCGGCGCCAGACGCAGGTCGCGTTCGGCACTGTTCTGGCTCGACAACACCACGCCCAGCGCGCAAACGGCGATGCCGAGGTGGGCGATCTGCATGCCCCAATAACTGCGGGTCAGGGTCGGCAGACCTTTGATCAGACCTTTGTGGCGAGTCTTGTCGAAAATATCGCGCACGCCGGCAAGCAACACCCACGCGGCGAGCAGGAAGGTTGCGATAACGGCCCAGTTGAAATCGCCGTAAGCGACACCGGCGACCACCGCCAGCGCGACGCTGCCCAGCAACACCGGGGTCAGCATGCTTGCCAGCCATTTCACCGGGGTGTCTTTCCAACGGACGATCACGCCAACCGCCATCACCATCATCAACAACGCCATCAATGGAATGAACAGCGCGTTGAAGTACGGCGGGCCGACCGACAGTTTGGCGCCGCTGATGGCATCAAGAATCAGCGGGTACAACGTGCCGAGCAGAATCATCGACGCTGCCACAACCAATACCAGATTGTTGCCCAGCAGCAGGGTTTCCCGCGACCACAGGTTAAAGCCGACCTGGCTCTTGACCACCGGCGCGCGCAACGCAAACAGCGTCAGCGAACCGCCGACCACGAACAGCAGGAAAATCAGGATGAACACGCCGCGCTCCGGGTCGGAGGCGAACGCATGTACCGAAGTCAGCACGCCGGAACGCACGAGGAAGGTACCGAGCAGGCTCAACGAGAACGCAGCAATCGCCAGCAACACGGTCCAGCTCTTGAACACACCACGTTTTTCCGTGACCGCCAGCGAGTGAATCAACGCGGTGCCGACCAGCCAGGGCATGAACGAGGCGTTTTCCACCGGATCCCAGAACCACCAGCCGCCCCAGCCGAGTTCGTAGTAGGCCCACCACGAACCGAGCGTGATGCCGATGCCGAGGAAGGCCCAGGCGACGATGGTCCATGGCCGCGACCAACGCGCCCACGCGGCATCGAGACGCCCCCCCAGCAGTGCGGCGATGGCGAAGGCAAAGGCTACCGAGAAACCGACATAACCCATGTACAGCATCGGCGGATGGACGATCAGGCCGATGTCTTGCAGCAATGGATTGAGGTCGCGACCGTCCGCCGGAATTTGCGGCAGGATGCGCGAGAACGGGTTCGACGTCAGGATCAGAAACAGCAGGAAACCGGTGCTGATCATGCCCATCACCGCCAATACGCGGGCGAGCATGACTTGTGGCAACTGGCGGGAAAATACCGACACGGCGAAGGTCCAGCCGCCTAGGATCAGCGCCCACAACAGCAACGAACCTTCGTGGGCGCCCCACACGGCGCTGAATTTGTAGTACCACGGCAAGGCGCTGTTGGAGTTCATCGCAACGTAGGCCACGGAGAAGTCGTCGGTCATGAAGGCGTAGGTCAGGCAGCCGAAGGCAAACACCAGAAACGCGAACTGCCCCCACGCCGCCGGTTGGGCCAGGCCCATCCACAAACGGTCGCCGCGCCAGGCACCGAACAGCGGCACCACGGCCTGCACCAGCGCAAAACACAGCGCCAGAATCATCGCCAGATGACCCAACTCAGGAATAAAAATCGCCGAAGTCATCGATCAACCCTCCTTCGCTTGAGTCGGCGCGGATTGACCGCTGTCTTTCAACGCTTTGGTTACTTCCGGCGGCATGTACTTCTCGTCGTGCTTGGCCAGCACTTCATCGGCGACGACCACGCCATCGGCGTTGATCTTGCCCAGGGCCACGATGCCCTGCCCTTCGCGGAACAGATCCGGGAGGATGCCGCGATAGGTGATGGTCACGGCTTTGTTGAAGTCGGTGACGACGAATTTGACGTCCAGCGAGTCCGGCGAACGTTGCAGCGAGCCCTTCTCGACCATGCCGCCGGCACGGATGCGCGTGTCGTGCGGTGCTTCGCCGTTGGCGATCTGGGTCGGGGTGTAAAACAGATTGATGTTCTGCTGCAGGGCGCTCAAGGCCAGGCCGACGGCAGCGCCGACCCCGACCAGAATGGCCAGAATGATGATCAGACGTTTTTTGCGCAGCGGATTCACTTGCCGTTCTCCCGGCGCAGACGACGCGCCTCTTGTTGCAAATAGTGCTTGCGGGCCGCGATGGGCTTCACCACGTTGTAGATCAGCACCGCCAGACAGATGCCGTAGGCCGACCAGACATACAGGCCATGATGGCCCATGGCGAGGAAATCGCCGAATGAAGCAAAAATCATCGCGAGGCCTCCAGACTGTTCTGCACTTCTTCTTTAACCCAACTGGCGCGGGCTTCACGTTTGAGCACTTCAAGGCGCATGCGCAGCAACAGCACGGCGCCGAAGAAGCAGTAGAAACCCAGCACCGTCAGCAGCAGCGGCAGCCACATCTCGGCCGGCATCGCCGGTTTTTCGGTGAGGGTGAAGGTCGCGCCCTGGTGCAGGGTGTTCCACCACTCCACCGAGTACTTGATGATCGGGATGTTGATCACGCCGACGATGGCCAGCACCGCGCAGGCCTTGGCGGCGCTGTCGCGGTTGCTGATCGCATTGCCCAATGCGATCACGCCGAAATACAGGAACAGCAGAATCAGCATTGAAGTCAGCCGCGCATCCCAGACCCACCACGACCCCCAGGTCGGTTTACCCCAGATCGCCCCGGTCACCAGCGCCACGGCAGTCATCCACGCGCCGATCGGAGCGGCGCATTGCAGGGCGACGTCGGCCAGTTTCATCTTCCACACCAGCCCGACCACACCGCACACCGCCAGCATCACGTAGATCGACTGAGCGAGCATCGCAGCGGGCACGTGGATATAGATGATGCGAAAGCTGTTGCCTTGCTGATAGTCCGGCGGCGCGAAGGCCAAGCCCCAGACCACGCCGACGCCAATCAGCAGCAACGCTGCGATGCTCAGCCACGGCAGCAACTTGCTGCTGATGCCGTAAAACCACTTGGGCGAGCCGAGCTTGTGAAACCAGGTCCAGTTCATACTGTTTCCATCACGGGTGCCGCTCATCGTCGCGAGCTGGCAAAGGGTCATGCTTTTTCTTTAAAAAAAAGCGATCAAAAAATGATCAGACCTCATTATTATTCGCCGACGCTGATCTTCAGGCCAGCAGCTATTGCAAACGGTGTCAGGGTGATCGCCAGGGCGGTCAGGCTACCCAGCCACAGCAGATACCCGGTCGCCGGCATGCCTTGCAACGCCGCCTGCAAGGCGCCACTGCCGAGGATCAATACCGGGATGTACAACGGCAGAATCAGCAGCGCCAGCAACAGGCCGCCACGCTTCAAACCGACCGTCAGTGCCGCGCCCACCGCACCGAGCAAGCTCAGCACCGGTGTGCCCAGCAACAACGAAAGCAACAAAACCGGCAGACACGCGGCAGGTAAACCCAGCATCAACGCCAGTAAGGGCGAGAGCAGAACCAGTGCCAGACCGGAGAAAAGCCAGTGTGCCAGCACCTTGGCCAAGACCAGAAGTGATAGCGGGTGCGACGAAAGGACCCACTGCTCAAGGGAGCCGTCTTCGAAGTCACTGCGAAACAGCCCGTCCAGCGAGAGCAGGACCGACAAAAGCGCCGCCACCCAGACTAACCCCGGGGACAGGTTTTGCAACACTTGAGTTTCCGGGCCGACGGCCAGCGGGAACAACGCGATGACGATGGCGAAGAAAATCAGCGGATTGGCCAGTTCCGCCGGGCGGCGAAACAGCAGTCGGGATTCACGGGCAACCAGCAGGCCAAACACACTCATACAGCCCAGTTCCCCAGATCGATGTCGCGATAACCGGCCGGCATCCGGCTCAGTGTGTGGTGTGTGGTCAATACAACGAGGCCTCCGCGTTCGCAGTGGCTCGCCAGATGCGCTTCGAGTTGCGCCACGCCCTGCTTGTCGAGGGCGGTGAAGGGTTCGTCGAGAATCCACAGTGGTGGGCTGTCGAGATACAACCGCGCCAGCGCCACGCGGCGTTGTTGCCCGGCGGAAAGCGTGTGACAGGGAACATCTTCGAATCCGCGCAATCCTACGGCTGCCAGCGCTTGCCAGATCGACTCGCGTTCGGCGGGTTGATGCAGGGCGCAAAGCCAGGACAGATTTTCTTCCGGGGTCAGCAGATCCTTGATTCCGGCGGCGTGGCCGATCCACAACAGGTTGCGCGCCAGTTCGGCCGGCTGTTCGGTCAGGGGCTGACCGTTGAGCAACACCTGGCCGCTGGTCGGCTGCATCAAACCGGACAACAACCGCAAAAGACTGGTTTTACCGCTGCCGTTGGGCCCGCTGATCTGCACCATATCGCCACTGGCCAGCCTCAATTCGAGATTTTCGAAAAGCAGCCGCAGATCACGTTCACACGCGAGGGCAACAGTTTGCAGGACAGGACTGGTCAAGGGATCACGGGCCTTATACGGTTCAAGTCGGCTCTGGCACGGCCGTTAAAGAGATGCAGCATAGATGCATTGACGGCTCGATCTAGAGAGCTGCGTCAAACAATTGCTATGTTTTTTGAACGAAGCGCAAGACGGGCGGCATTATACATGCCGTGCCTTACTCTCAAGAGTGCAATTTCCTCAGGTTGTGTCCGCGTATGACAGGCGAAATGAACATCCTCCCGCTCCCGCCAACCACCCCGGCGAATGCTCGCCCGCAGGTGGGTGAGTTGCTCAAACTGCTGACCCCGGTCGAAGGCTTGATCGGTGCCGGCCAGAGCGCCAAGGCCGAGGTGTTATCGCTCAAACAGGCGGATCAGACCTTTCAACTGCTGCTCAAGGTGACCCTCGACAGCGGTCGGCAAACCACCGTGCAAGCGACCAGCAACCTGCCGTTGGCGCAAGGCACCAGCCTGGCGATCACTCAGCCGTCGGCGGGCAATCTGGCGATTACCGTGCAGCAGGCGATTGCCAGCAGCGTCGCCACCCTCACCCGCATCGATACCGCGCAATTGCCGGTCGGCACATTGCTACAGGGCAAAGTGGTGACTTCGCAGGCGTTGCCGCAGCCACCGGGGCAAGCGACGGTTTTTCGTTCGATGGTCAGCCTGCTCAATACCGCGCTAAGCGGCAGCACGTTGACCGTCGACAGCCCACAGCCGCTGCGCATCGGCACCTTGCTTTCGGCACGGGTACAGGATTCCCAAACCCTTACATTCGTACCGCTGAGCAGTCGTCAGGAGCAATTGGCGGTGAGCCAGCAACTGGTCGGTCAGCAAAGCCGCCAAGGTTCGCTGGATGGATTGTTGAAGGTGCTGCAAAGCCTGCCGCCAGCCACCGATCAGACGTCGGCGGATGTGCGCGCCGCCGTCAACAAACTGCTCGCCGGCCTGCCGGATGTGCAGCAAATGAGCACGGCCAAAGGCGTTGCCTTGGCGCTGGCCAACAGCGGCGCGTTCCTCGAAGCGAAACTGCTGACCGGACAAACCCCGACGCTGGCTCCGGACATGAAAGCCGATCTGCTCAAGCTGATCGCGCAACTGACGCCTGGGTTGCCGAGCAGCACCAGTTTCAACGCTATCCTCGCCGCCAACACACTGGCGCAAGCGCTGCCGAGCTTCGTGCGCAACGCCCTCGGCACCCTCGGCCAGGTCAGTGCCAAACCGGTGCCCGGCGGCTTTCCGCTGCCCGACCGCTTGCTGCAAAGCCTGGAAGGCGAAGGCGATCTGGAGCATCTGTTGCGCCTGGCGGCCGCTGCGGTTTCACGCCTGCAAAGCCATCAGTTGTCGAGCCTGGAACAGACTGGCGTCACCGATGACGGGCGCCTGCTCAGCACCTGGCAACTGGAAATCCCCATGCGCAACCTGCAGGACATCGTGCCGCTGCAGGTCAAGTTCCAGCGCGAAGAGGCGCCGGAAAAAGAGCCTCAATCCAACGAGCGCCGCGACGAACGCGAACCCAGGCAACAATTGTGGCGCGTCGATCTGGCGTTCGACATGGAACCGCTGGGGCCCATGCAGATTCAGGCGCAGTTGATCAGTGGCAGCCTGTCGAGTCAGCTCTGGGCCGAACGTCCTTACACCGCTGACCTGATCGAAAACAATCTGGCCGCGCTACGCCAGCGCCTGCTGGATCGCGGCTTGAATGTCGGCGATCTCGACTGCCACCACGGCACCCCGCCGCAAGGCAACCAAACCCGTCTCGAACACCGCTGGGTTGATGAAACTGCATGAACGACGCTACCGCTCCACGCCAGGCCATCGCCCTCAAATACGACGGCAACCACGCTCCGACCCTCACCGCCAAGGGTGACGAGGAACTGGCCGAAGAAATCCTGCGCATTGCCCGCGACTGCGAAGTGCCGATTTATGAAAACGCTGAACTGGTGCGCTTGCTGGCGCGCATGGAACTGGGCGACAGCATTCCCGAAGAGCTGTATCGCACCATTGCCGAGATCATCGCGTTTGCGTGGAACCTGAAGGGGAAATTCCCCGAGGGGCATGATCCGGATGCGCCGATGGTCGAGAAGGATGTCACCGAACGAGGGGATGATGATTAAGGCCTAAAAGCAAAAAATCGCAGCTTCGCCAGCGCCTACATTGGAATGAGTTTCCCTGTAGGCGCTGTCGAAGGCTGCGATCTTTTGATATTGCTTGCCGCTCGAAACTCGAAACTTCTAGCTGCTCTTGTGCAACTTGCGCATCAACTCCGCCTCAGCCTGGGTCAAGCCACAGGACTGAGTCAGCTCATCGACGCTCGCGCCCATGCCCACCAGTTTCGCCGCCTGGGCGAACGATAGGCTGGAAGGGTCGCGCTGTTCCAACTGAACAATCTTGTCCGGCAAAGGACCGACGACCGCGCGCAACTCGTGCAGGGCTTCACCCATGCGCACGTTGCCGTTCTGGTAATCATCGACACGCTTGGCCAGCTCTTTGATGCGCTGATCACGCAGCGCATCGCCCTGAGCCTGTTGTGCCGCGATAACCTTTTGCGCCTTGATGTACGCCAGAAACATTGCCAGCGTGCCTGCCCAGAAAAGGAACAGGACAATGACCGCCACCTCGAGAATCAATCAGATGCTCTCCAGTTCCGACCATTCTTCTTCGCTCATCATCTTGTCCAGCTCGACCAGGATCAGCAACTCGTTGTTCTTGTTGCACACGCCCTGGATGAACTTGGCCGATTCTTCGTTACCGACGTTCGGTGCGGTTTCGATTTCCGACTGACGCAGGTAAACCACTTCGGCCACGCTGTCGACCATGATGCCAACCACTTGCTTGTCGGCTTCGATGATGACGATACGGGTGTTGTCGCTGATCTCGCCGGTGCTCAGGCCGAAGCGCTGGCGGGTGTCGATCACGGTGACCACGTTACCGCGCAGGTTGATGATGCCCAGCACGTAGCTGGGTGCACCCGGCACCGGAGCGATCTCGGTGTAACGCAGGACTTCCTGAACGCGCATCACGTTGATGCCGTAGGTTTCGTTGTCCAGTTTGAAGGTCACCCATTGCAGGATCGGATCTTCAGAACCTTTTGCATTCGTCGCCTGACTACTCATACCCTGACCCCTCGAAAAAACCGCACTGGGCGGTGTGTGTTCTGTGTGGTGGCATTCAACAATGCCATCGCCTACTTGTTATGTCGGCTGCTATGTCGGTTTATGTAGGGGCTTGTTGCCGCCCAATTGCTTTGCCCCGCCGCTGGCGATCAACTCGGCCAGCGCGGAAACGTCAAGCAATGCACACATGTGCTCAATCACCGTGCCGGCGAGCCATGGCCGCTGACCCCGGTGACTTCTCCATTTGATTTCATTCGGGTCCAGACGCAACGAGCGACTGACCTGATGCACCGCCAGGCCCCACTCGTAACCTTGTACCGAAATCACGTACTGCAAGCCCTGACGGAAATCATCGCGATAGCGATCCGGCATGACCCACCGCGCGGTATCGAGAACTTTCAGGTTTCCAGCCTGACTCGGCAGGATCCCGAGAAACCATTCTGGCTGACCGAACAGCGGCGTCAGCTCGTGACCGGCCAGCGAATAGATCGAACCGAGGCACACCAGCGGCACCGCCAGCGTCAATCCGGCAACGTCGAACAGCAAACATTCGAAAGCTTCCGATGCCCACGCTGGACGGCCGTCGGTTTCCACCGGTGGCGGTGTGTTGCTCGGCGGCAGATGCACTTCAACCAGTGGCGGGACCAGCGTCTGTTCGACGGGTGCAGGGACGACCGGTGCAGGCTCGATCACTGCCGGTTCTGGCGCGGTCTTGAGCAATTGGGTTTGCAGCAGCGGTGCCAACGTCGAAACCGAGGCGCGAACCGGTTCGGCTTCTTCGATCAACGCCACTGGCGCCTTGGCGACGGGTGCGACGGCAGGCACGGCCACAGGCGCAACAGCTTTTTGTGCATCACGCGCCTGCTCTTCCAGTACCGCCGCCTGAAATTCATCCAGCGCTTCAGCGCTTTCAATCACCTCAGGCTGCGCCGCCACCTGCGCCGGCAATTCGTCGGGAATTTCCTCCAACAAACTGTCCAGATAAGACTGCAAAGCCAACTGCGGCTTGGACGTCAACTTCAGCGGCCGATTCATGCTCAGGCCACCTGCGGAACAAGTTGTTGCGCCAGCAGATGCTTGAGCAACGCGCGGTAGGCCAGCACGCCACGGCTCTTGCCGTCGAATTGCGACGGCGTGACACCGGCACGGCTGGCATCGCGCAGACGCGTATCGACCGGGATGTAACCCTGCCAGATCTCGTCCGGAAATTTGTCGCGCAGTACGCGCAAGGTGCCCAGCGACGCCTGGGTGCGGCGGTCAAACAGGGTCGGCACGATGCTGAACGGCAGCGCCTGTTTGCGCGAGCGGTTGATCATTGCCAGGGTGTTGACCATGCGTTCCAGGCCTTTGACCGCCAGATGCTCGGTCTGCACCGGAATCACCAGTTGCTGGCTCGCCGCGAGGGCGTTGACCATCAGCACGCCGAGCAACGGTGGGCTGTCGATCACGGCGTAATCGAAATCCTGCCACAACTGCGCCAGACTCTTGGCGATCACCAGCCCCAGACCACTCTGCCCCGGCGACTGACGCTCAAGGGTCGCGAGTGCGGTGCTCGATGGCAGCAGGGAAATACGTTCGTCGCTGGTCGACAGCAGCAACTGCCCCGGCAGGCCTTGCGGCACGCTGCCCTTGTGCAGAAATAGATCGTAGTTGCTGTGTTCCAGGCTGTCGGGGTCATAGCCGAAATAGCTGGTCATCGAGCCGTGCGGGTCGAGATCGACCACAACCACGCGCTTGCCCGCCTCGGCCAGCAACCCGGCTAAAGCGATGGAAGATGTGGTTTTACCAACACCACCCTTTTGATTGGCGACTGCCCAGACTCTCATTCGGTTCGTTCCTCCCGGCCGATATGCTCGACCGAGACATAGCTCAGCGTGTTAATGCGGGCGACGGAGAATTGACGGCACTCTCGCGTCCCGGCGTCTTGACCACGGTCGGTGCAGTTTGTGTGCCAGCACGCTTGAGTGCGGCATCCGGTTTGGCGTTGGCCGTTCCGGTGCCCGTAAGGCTGCGACGCACATCGAGATTTCGCGACACCACCAGCACCACACGACGGTTTTTCGCTCGGCCTTCGGCCGTGGCGTTGTTGGCTACCGGCTGGAATTGGCCGTAACCCACCGACGCCAGGCGACCGGGGTTCACGCCCTGCATCGCCAACATACGCACGATGCTCGCCGAGCGCGCCGAAGACAGCTCCCAGTTGGTTGGGTACTGCGCAGTGCGAATCGGCTGGTCGTCAGTAAAACCTTCGACGTGGATCGGGTTGTCGAACGGTTTGAGGATCGCCGCGACCTTGTCGATGATGTTGAAGGCGACGTCACTCGGCATGGCGTCACCGCTGCCGAACAACAGGCTGGAATTGAGTTCGATCTCGACCCACAACTCGTTACCGCGCACGGTCATCTGGTTGGAGGCGATCAAGTCGCCGAACGCGGCGCTGATGTCATCGGCGATGCTTTTCAGCGGATCACTGGCACCGGCGATACCGGCGTCGACCTGATCGGCATCCTTGACCAACGGCTTGGCCGGGGTCACGGTCTTGGGTCGTTCGTCGCCAATCGGAATCGGCTTGAGCGAGCGGTCGGAGTCGGTGAAGACGCCGATCAGCGCTTCGGAAATGACCTTGTACTTGCCTTCATTGATCGACGAGATCGAGTACATCACCACGAAGAACGCGAACAGCAAGGTGATGAAGTCCGCGTAGGACACGAGCCAGCGCTCGTGGTTGACGTGTTCTTCCTGGTGGCGACGACGAGCCATGAGGTCAGTCCCTTAATCCATGAAGCCTTGCAGCTTCAACTCAATGGAGCGAGGGTTTTCACCTTCGGCGATCGACAGGATCCCTTCCAACAACATTTCGCGATAACGCGACTGCCGCAACGCGATTGACTTCAGTTTGGCCGCCACCGGCAGCAGGATCAGGTTGGCGCTGGCCACACCATAAATGGTGGCGACAAAAGCCACGGCGATGCCGCTACCCAATTGCGTCGGATCGGCAAGGTTGCCCATGACATGAATCAGGCCCATTACCGCACCGATGATGCCGATGGTCGGCGCGTAGCCGCCCATGCTTTCAAAGACTTTGGCCGCTTCGACGTCGCGCGCTTCCTGGGTGTAGAAATCCACTTCAAGAATGCTGCGGATCGCTTCCGGCTCGGCACCGTCGACCAGCAGTTGCAGGCCTTTGCGCGAGTAGCTGTCGGGTTCGGCGTCGGCCACGCCTTCCAGCCCCAGCAAACCTTCCTTGCGCGCAGTGAGGCTCCAGTTGACCACCCGATCAATGCCGCCCGCCAGGTCGACTCGCGGCGGAAAGAAGATCCAGGCGAGGATCTGCATCGCGCGTTTGAACGCGCTCATCGGTGATTGCAGCAGCGCAGCACCGATGGTGCCGCCCAGTACGATCAGTGCCGCCGGGCCGTTGGCCAGCGCACCGAGGTGACCACCTTCAAGGTAGTTACCGCCGATGATGGCGACGAACGCCATGATGATCCCGATAAGGCTTAGAACATCCATCAGATACACGCCTCGACGATGTGCTTGCCGATATCGTCCAGACCGTACACCGCGTCAGCGAGATCGGCTTTGACGATGGCCATCGGCATGCCGTAGATCACGCAACTGGCTTCGTCTTGCGCCCACACGGAGCTACCGCCCTGCTTGAGCAGACGCGCGCCCTCACGGCCGTCGGCGCCCATGCCGGTCAGTACCACCGCCAGAACTTTGTCACCGTAGGATTTCGCGGCAGAACCGAAAGTAATGTCCACGCACGGCTTGTAATTCAGGCGCTCGTCGCCCGGGAGGATTTTCACCGCACCACGGCCGTCGATCATCATTTGCTTGCCACCCGGCGCCAGCAACGCGAGGCCCGGACGCAGGATGTCGCCATCCTCGGCTTCCTTGACGCTGATGCGGCAAAGCTTGTCGAGTCGCTCGGCGAACGCCTTGGTGAACGCCGCCGGCATGTGCTGGATCAAGACAATCGGTGCCGGGAAGTTGGCCGGCAATTGCGTCAAGACGCGTTGCAGGGCAACCGGGCCGCCAGTCGACGTACCGATGGCAACCAGTTTGTAGGCCTTGCGTTTCGGCGCGGGCGACGATGCGCTGGCGGCCGAAGTGCGGGTGGGCGCCGGAGCAGGTGCCGGACGAGCCGCAGCGCTGCTGTGGCTGCTGAAGCTCGACGCCGCTGGCGTGGGTGTCGGCGCAGGCGCAGCCACCGGAGCCGGTGCGCTATAGCCACTGAAACGACGATTACTGCGCGAGATGCTGTGCACCTTCTCGCACAGCAGTTGCTTGACCTTCTCCGGATTGCGGGAGATGTCTTCGAAATTCTTCGGCAGGAAATCCACCGCGCCGGCATCCAGCGCATCCAGGGTGACCCGGGCGCCTTCGTGTGTCAGCGAGGAGAACATCAAGACCGGGGTCGGACAGCGCTGCATGATATGCCGCACAGCCGTGATGCCATCCATCATCGGCATCTCGTAGTCCATGGTGATCACGTCTGGCTTGAGGGCCAGGGCCTGATCGATCGCCTCTTTACCGTTGGTTGCCGTGCCGACAACCTGGATGCTCGGATCCGCAGAAAGAATTTCCGAGACGCGGCGGCGGAAAAAACCCGAATCGTCCACCACCAGGACTTTGACTGCCATAAACACTCCATTAGGTGCAGCGGGACGTTATCGCCCCGCTGCCCCGGATTCAAATACGCCGTGCGGCGTAACGCTTGAGCATGCTTGGAACATCGAGAATCAGTGCAATGCGGCCGTCACCGGTGATGGTGGCGCCGGACATGCCCGGAGTGCCCTGCAGCATTTTGCCCAATGGCTTGATGACCACTTCTTCCTGGCCGACCAGTTGATCGACGACGAAGCCGATCCGCTGAGTGCCCACCGAAAGGATCACCACATGGCCTTCGCGCTGCTCTTCGTGAGCGGCGGAGCTGACCAGCCAGCGCTTGAGGTAGAACAATGGCAGCGCCTTGTCCCGCACGATCACCACTTCCTGGCCGTCCACGACGTTGGTCGTCGACAGGTCGAGGTGGAAGATTTCGTTGACGTTGACCAACGGGAACGCGAACGCCTGATTGCCGAGCATCACCATCAGGGTCGGCATGATCGCAAGCGTCAGCGGTACCTTGATGACAATCTTCGAGCCCTGGCCCTTGGTCGAGTAGATGTTGATCGAACCGTTGAGCTGGGAAATCTTGGTCTTCACCACGTCCATGCCGACACCGCGGCCGGACACATCGGAGATCTCGGTCTTGGTCGAGAAGCCCGGGGCGAAGATCAGGTTGTAGCACTCGCTATCGCTCAGGCGATCGGCCGCGTCCTTGTCCATCACACCGCGTTTTACCGCGATGGCACGCAGAACGTTCGGGTCCATGCCTTTGCCGTCATCGGAGATCGACAGAAGAATGTGATCGCCTTCCTGCTCGGCCGCCAGAACGACTTTGCCGCCCCGCGCCTTGCCTGAATCTTCACGTTCTTCCGGCGATTCGATACCGTGGTCGACCGCGTTGCGCACCAAGTGGACCAGCGGGTCGGCCAGAGCCTCGACAAGGTTTTTGTCCAGGTCGGTTTCTTCGCCGACCAGTTCCAGGTTGATCTCTTTCTTGAGCTGACGCGCCAGGTCTCGAACCAGGCGTGGGAAGCGCCCGAAGACCTTCTTGATCGGCTGCATCCGGGTTTTCATTACCGCGGTCTGCAAGTCAGCCGTCACCACGTCCAGGTTCGACACGGCTTTGGACATGGCTTCGTCACCACTGTTCAGACCCAGGCGCACCAGACGGTTACGCACCAGCACCAGTTCGCCGACCATGTTCATGATTTCGTCGAGACGCGCGGTGTCGACCCGCACAGTCGTCTCGGCTTCGCTCGCCGGTTTTTCCGGTGGCGGTGCTGCTGGAGCGCGGGCAGGCGCCGGTGCGGCAGCGGCAGCCGGTTTTGGCGTTTCGGCTTTTGGTTCAGGCTTGGCCGCAGGTTTGGGCGCAGCAGCGGCCGGGGCCTTGGCGGCTGGCGTGGCAACAGTCGAAGCGGAACCCGTAGCAGCGGTGCCGACTTCAGAGAACTTGCCTTTGCCATGCAATTCGTCGAGCAGCGATTCGAACTCGTGATCGCTGATCAGATCGCTGCCGGCAGCGGCGGCAGCCGGTGCGGCTGGCGCAGCAGGTGCCGAGGCAATCGCCGACTCCAGCGCATCAACGGCGAAATTGCCTTTGCCGTGCAACTGATCGAGCAACGCTTCGAATTCGTCATCGGTGATGTCCGAACTGTCGCCCGCCGCCGGTGCTGCCGGTGCTGCCGGAGCCGCCGCCGGTGCTACAGCGTCAGCCGCGAACTGGCCTTTACCGTGCAACTGATCGAGCAATGACTCGAACTCGGCATCGGTAATTTCATCGCTGGCGGCCGCATCGGCAGCTGGCGCAGGCGCAGCAGCCGCCGGGGCTTGGGCTTCAGCCTTGACGGCGTTCAGCGAGTCCAGCAGTTGTTCAAATTCGTTATCGGTGACGTCGCCCGAATCGCCTTCGACGACCAGGTCTTCGATCATCTCGGCCACGGGAGATGCCGGGGCTTCGTCCGCCGTTTGCGGCTCGGCCAGACGCGCCAGGGCGGCCAGCAGCTGCGGGGTGGCCGCCGTGATCGGTGCACGTTCGCGGACTTCGCTGAACATGCTGTTCACCGCGTCCAGTGCTTCGAGGACAACGTCCATCAGTTCTGCATCAACGCGCCGCTCACCCTTACGCAGGATGTCGAACACGTTTTCGGCGATGTGACAGCACTCCACCAGCTCGTTGAGCTGAAGGAAGCCGGCGCCCCCTTTTACAGTGTGGAAACCGCGAAAAATTGCATTGAGCAGATCTGCATCATCCGGACGGCTTTCCAGCTCGACCAGTTGTTCGGACAGTTGCTCAAGAATCTCGCCGGCCTCAACCAGGAAATCCTGAAGGATCTCTTCATCGGCGCCGAAGCTCATTAATGGGGTGCTCCTACAGGTCTAAAAACCCAAAAAACCTAAAATTCCAAAACTCTAGAACCCAAGGCTGGATAACAAATCGTCCACATCGTCCTGACCGGACACAACGTCTTCTCGTTTATCGGCATGAATCTGCGGACCTTCACCCTGCGAGAGATGTTTTTGTGGATCTTTTTCTGCAAGCATCGCCTCACGGTCATGTTCGATGCCCGCAAAGCGGTCCACCTGACTGGCCATGAGCACGAGTTTGAGCAAATTGCTTTCGACTTCGGTGACCAGTTGCGTCACACGCTTGATCACCTGACCGGTGAGGTCCTGGTAATCCTGGGCGAGGAGGATGTCGTTCAGATTGCCCGACACCGCACGGTTGTCCGTGCTGCTGCGCGACAGAAAACCGTCGACCCGGCGCGCCAGTTCACGGAACTCTTCAGCCCCGACCTCGCGACGCATGAAGCGGCCCCAATCGGTGCTCAGCGCCTGGGCTTCTTCAGCCAGGCCATTGACCAGCGGCGTGGCGCTTTCCACCAGATCCATGGTGCGGTTGGCCGCGGCTTCTGTCAGCTTGACCACATAGCCCAGACGCTCGGTGGCGTCGGTGATTTGCGACACTTCCTCAGCCTGCGGCATGTGCGGATCGATCTGAAAGTTGACAATCGCACTGTGCAGTTCGCGCGTGAGCTTGCCCACTTCCTGATACAGGCCGCGGTCACGGGTCTGATTGAGCTCATGGATCAGTTGCACAGCGTCGCCGAACCTGCCTTTTTCAAGGCTTTCGACCAGTTCGACCGCGTGTTTTTTCAGGGTCGACTCGAAATCGCCCTGTGAAGATTCGTTATGCTCCATAGCTCCCCCGCGCGTTCATCAGCCGATGCGTTCGAAAATCTTCTCGATTTTTTCTTTCAACGCCTGGGCCGTGAAAGGTTTGACCACGTAGCCGTTAACACCGGCCTGGGCCGCTTCGATGATCTGTTCGCGCTTGGCTTCAGCGGTCACCATCAGCACGGGCAGGTGCTTGAGTTTTTCATCGGCACGCACGTGGCGCAGCAGGTCGATACCGGTCATGCCCGGCATGTTCCAGTCCGTTACCAGAAAGTCGATGTTTCCGCTGTTGAGTACCGGAATGGCGGTAATGCCATCGTCGGCCTCGACGGTGTTGGTGAACCCCAGATCACGCAGCAGGTTCTTGATGATCCGCCGCATCGTTGAGAAGTCATCAACGATGAGGATTTTCATGTTTTTGTCCAATTCGACCTCCAAGCAGTCTTAAACGCGCCCAGCACCTGGACGCGCCATTTCAATCATTCCGGCGTAGCACTCGAAGACTGTCTGGAACACAACGGAGCAAGACCGGTGCCGCTCATCACCGCACCGGCCTCGTTCGCAGTGTCCCCACACTGCCTTCAGCGCGCTCGCCACTCCCCCAAACGCCCCCGCAAACGGGCCGCGCACTGGCTGTGTAACTGGCTGACCCGCGATTCACTGACGCCAAGGACTTCACCGATCTCCTTGAGGTTCAGCTCTTCGTCGTAGTACAGCGCCAACACCAGTCGCTCACGCTCCGGCAAATTGGCAATCGCGTCCGCCAGCGCTGCCTGGAAGCGTTCATCTTCCAGATCGCGTGACGGCTCAAGATGAGCACTGGCGCCATCCTCGTGCAGCCCTTCGTGTTCGCCGTCCTGCAACAGGTCGTCGAAACTGAACAAGCGACTGCCCAGGGTGTCATTCAAAATCCCGTAGTAATCGTCGAGACTCAATTGGAGTTCGGCCGCAACCTCGTGATCTTTAGCATCACGGCCGGTTTTAGCTTCAATTGCGCGAATTGCGTCGCTGACCATACGGGTGTTGCGGTGAACCGAGCGTGGCGCCCAGTCCCCTTTGCGCACTTCGTCGAGCATCGCGCCGCGGATTCGAATGCCCGCGTACGTTTCGAAACTGGCACCTTTGCTGGCGTCGTATTTGGTCGAGACTTCAAGCAGACCGATCATGCCGGCCTGGATCAGATCCTCGACCTGCACGCTGGCCGGCAGGCGTGCCAGCAAGTGGTAGGCAATGCGCTTGACCAGTGGCGCGTAACGCTCGATCAGTTCGTACTGCGCGTCACGCGCCGACTTCTTGTAGTAATTCATACCGCTGGCTGTCATAGCACGGGCCCTGCCGTTTGCTGCACGAGGCGCTCGACGAAAAACTCAAGGTGGCCACGCGGGTTGGCCGGCAGTGGCCAGGTGTCGACCTTCTGCGCGATGGCCTTGAACGCCAGTGCGCACTTGGAACGCGGAAAGGCTTCATAGACTGCACGCTGCTTCTGCACGGCCTTGCGCACGCTTTCGTCGTAGGGCACGGCGCCGACGTATTGTAGGGCCACATCAAGGAAGCGATCCGTGACCTTGGTCAACTTGGCGAACAGGTTACGGCCCTCCTGCGGGCTCTGGGCCATGTTGGCCAGGACGCGGAAGCGGTTCATGCCGTAATCACGGTTCAACAGTTTGATCAGTGCGTAGGCGTCGGTGATCGAAGTCGGCTCGTCGCAAACCACCAGCAACACTTCCTGCGCCGCGCGCACGAAACTGACTACCGAGTCACCAATGCCCGCAGCGGTGTCGATCACCAGCACGTCGAGATTGTCGCCGATGTCGCTGAAGGCCTGAATCAGGCCGGCATGTTGCGCCGGGCTCAGGTGAACCATGCTCTGGGTGCCGGACGCCGCCGGCACGATGCGAATTCCGCCCGGGCCTTGCAACAGCACGTCGCGCAGTTCGCAGCGGCCTTCGATCACATCGGCCAGCGTGCGTTTGGGGGTCAGCCCCAGCAGAACGTCGACGTTCGCCAGTCCCAGATCGGCGTCCAGCAGCATGACCCGACGGCCAAGCTCTGCCAGCGCCAGCGACAAGTTCACTGACACGTTAGTTTTCCCGACGCCACCTTTGCCGCCGGTCACCGCGATCACCTGTACGGGATGCATGCTGCCCATGTTATTTCTTTACCTTGTCTTGCATAGACGGAGGCCACATTACTGGCTGCGCGTTCACAACCTGAACAATGCATGGCAGACCATCGATGTAGGTACAAAAACTGTTCATGAATACCTCAGCCTACCTGCTTGGTCGGGCTGTGATAGATATCAGCGAACATGTCAGCCATGGCTTCTTCGCTGGGTTCTTCCTGCATTTGCACGCTGACGGCGCGGCTGACCAGTTGATGACGGCGCGGCAGATGCAGATCATCCGGAATCCGTGGGCCATCGGTCAGGTACGCGACCGGCAATTCATGACTGATCGCCAGGCTCAACACTTCGCCAAGGCTGGCCGTTTCATCCAGTTTAGTCAGGATGCACCCGGCAAGCCCGCAACGCTTGTAACTATGATAAGCGGCGGTTAGAACCTGTTTCTGGCTGGTGGTTGCCAAGACCAGATAATTTTTTGAACGGATGCCTCGCCCGGCCAGACTTTCGAGCTGCATGCGCAGTGCCGGATCGCTGGCTTGCAGGCCCGCGGTATCGATCAGCACCACGCGCTTGCGCAGCAATGGATCCAGCGCCTGCACCAGCGATTGGCCCGGGTCGACGTGCGTCACCGGCACATTGAGGATACGACCCAGGGTCTTCAATTGTTCCTGAGCGCCGATACGGAAACTGTCCATGCTCACCAGCGCAACGTTCTGCGCGCCGTACTTAAGCACATAACGGGCAGCGAGTTTAGCCAGCGTGGTGGTCTTGCCCATACCTGCCGGACCGACCATGGCGATCACCCCGCCTTCTTCCAGCGGCTCGACTTCCGGTACGGCGATCATCCGCGCCAGGTGCGCCAGCAGCATGCGCCAGGCCTGACGAGGTTCTTCGATATCGGTGATCATCGCCAGCAGATCGCGCGACAACGGACCGGAGAGACCGATACGTTGCAGACGACGATACAGGTTGGCTTGCGCCGGACGCTTGCCTTGCAACTGATTCCAGGCCAGCGTGCCAAGCTGCACTTCCATCAGTTCGCGCAGGCTGTTCAATTCAAAACGCATCGAATCCAGTGCACGCGGATCAACACCACCGGAAGACTGCGCAGGCGCCGGGGCCGGACGCGCTGGTGCGGCGTAAGTCGGCTCGCTCAGCGGTTCAGCAGCGGTCAGCGGCAGGCCAGCGGTCAACGGCAGGCCGGCGAAGATCTGGCGATTGCTATTGCCATCGGCTTCGCCACGCAGGCTCAACTCGGCCTGAGCGGTGACGATGCGCGACTGGGTCTTGCGCAGCTCATCTTCGAGTTCAATGTTCGGAACCCGCGGCGCCAGCGCCGACAATTTGTAATCCAGCGCCGCCGTCAGCTCGACGCCGCCGGCAATGCGGCGGTTGCCAATGATGGCGGCATCAGCGCCCAGCTCATCACGAACCAGCTTCATGGCCTGACGCATATCGGCGGCGAAAAAACGCTTAACTTGCATAAACCACTACCTCAGCCGTTGGGCCCTACTGTCGCAACGATCGTCACTTGCTTGTTGTCCGGAATTTCCTGGTAGGCCAGCACATGCAGCCCTGGGACGGCGAGGCGACCAAAACGCGAGAGCATCGCGCGGATCGGACCTGCTACCAACAGAATCACCGGTTGACCTTGCATTTCCTGACGCTGCGCCGCTTCGATGAGCGAACGCTGCAGCTTCTCGGCCATGCTTGGTTCCAGCAGAACGCCCTCTTCCGAGCCTTGTCCTGCCTTCTGCAGACTATTGAGCAATATTTGTTCCAACCTTGGTTCCAAGGTGATCACAGGCAGCTCGGACTCAGTGCCTACAATGCTTTGGACGATGGCGCGCGATACGCCGACCCGCACAGCAGCCACCAACGCGGCGGTATCTTGACTCTTCGCGGCGTTGTTGGCGATAGCTTCGGCAATGCTGCGGATGTCGCGCACCGGCACGTGTTCGGCCAACAGCGCCTGCAATACTTTGAGCAGTTGCGACAGCGAAAGCACACCCGGCACCAGCTCTTCAGCCAGTTTCGGCGAACTTTTGGCCAGCAACTGCATGAGTTGCTGCACTTCTTCGTGGCCGATCAACTCGCTGGAATGCTTGTACAGAATCTGGTTCAGGTGAGTGGCGACCACGGTGCTCGCATCGACCACCGTGTAACCCAGCGATTGCGCCTGCGCCCGCTGGCTGATTTCGATCCACACCGCTTCCAGTCCGAAAGCCGGATCTTTGGCGTTGATACCGTTGAGCGCGCCGTAGACCTGCCCCGGATTGATCGCCAACTCGCGATCCGGGTAGATCTCCGCCTCGGCGAGGATCACACCCATCAGGGTCAGGCGATAGGCGCTCGGCGCCAGATCGAGGTTGTCGCGGATATGCACGGTCGGCATCAGGAAGCCCAGATCCTGCGAGAGCTTTTTGCGCACGCCCTTGATTCGCGCCAGCAATTGTCCACCCTGATTGCGATCCACCAGCGGGATCAGGCGATAGCCCACTTCCAGGCCGATCATGTCGATCGGGGTCACGTCGTCCCAACCCAGCTCTTTGGTTTCCATGGCGCGGGCCGGCGATGGCAGCAACTCTTGCTGACGCTTGACCTCTTGCAGCGCTTGAACCTTGGCGACACTTTGTTTTTTCCAGAACAGATAGGCGCCACCGGCGGCCAGCGCGGCCATGCTCAGGAACGAGAAGTGCGGCATGCCCGGCACCAGGCCCATGACCGCCATCAGCCCCGCTGCAACCGCCAGCGCTTTGGGCGAGGCGAACATCTGACGGCTGATCTGTTTGCCCATGTCTTCCGAACCGGAAGCACGCGTCACCATGATCGCTGCCGCTGTCGATAACAACAGTGATGGCAATTGCGCCACCAAACCGTCACCGATGGTCAACAAGGCGTAAACCTTGCCCGCTTCGGCGAAACTCATGTGGTGCTGGAAGATACCGACGGCCACGCCGCCAATGAGGTTGATGAACAGAATCAGCAGACCGGCGATGGCGTCACCGCGCACGAACTTGCTCGCACCGTCCATCGAACCGTAGAACTCGGCCTCTTGGGCGACTTCCGAACGGCGAGCCTTGGCCTGGTTCTGATCGATCAGACCGGCGTTGAGGTCGGCGTCAATCGCCATTTGCTTGCCAGGCATCGCATCGAGGGTGAAGCGCGCGCTCACCTCGGAAATCCGCCCGGCGCCTTTGGTCACCACGACGAAGTTGATGATCATCAGGATCGCGAAGACCACGATACCCACCACGTAGTTACCGCCGATCACCACCTCACCGAAGGCCTGGATCACCTTACCGGCAGCCGCGTGACCATCCTGACCGTTGAGCATCACCACCCGCGTCGACGCCACGTTGAGCGCCAGCCGCAGCAGGGTCGCGACCAGCAGAATCGTCGGGAACACCGCGAAATCCAGCGGCCGCAGGGCGTAAACGCAAACCAGCAGGACGACGATTGACAGGGCTATGTTGAAGGTGAAAAACACGTCCAGCAGGAACGGCGGCACCGGCAACATCATCATGGCCAGCATGACCAGCAGCAACAGCGGCACGCCCAGATTGCCTCGACTGAGATCGGCAACGTTCGAGCGAGCACTGTTGAGTAACTGAGAGCGATCCACCGGTTTTCCTCGTTCCTTTAAAGCAAACTTTTGACGCCCAGAGCGGGCTCACGGCGGGTACTGCAAGAAGCTTTCCAACTTTTGCCGGGGAACGAAATAGCGAGGGAATAAACTCACTCCTACAGGGGACCGCATTCCAAATGTCAGATTGAAATGCATTCCAAACTGGGGAGCGAGCCTGCTCGCGAAAGCTGACTCCCAGGCAATATCTTCCCCCAAAAAAACCGCCGTTCCGAATCAACCGGGACGACGGTTTTTTTATCCATTCAATGACCACTCGTCTGAGACATGTCGACACCTGTCAGATCTGACAGGTGCGCAATCTCCAATTAAGCGCTCTGATAACCCCTGCCCGTTCCCACCGCGCAGGAGCCTCATCCATGACCACCTCAACCCCACCGGACAACACCGTCCTCGTCCTTCGCCCGCCAATAGTCACCGGCCACACCACCCCCGTGGTAGGTGCACATATCGGCGTGTCTTTGTTGAACTATGATCTGGTCGCCGACGGTGAAGGCGCCTTTGTCCTCGTCGATCCACCGGAGCAGGGCACCATGGATCCCGGCGATGTCATGGAGCTTTGGCTTGAGAATGAATCGGAAGCACTGGACAGCGAAACCATTGTCGATCCGGACGTGCGCACCACGTTGCGCATTCCCAGGGGTCGCCTGCATCCGGACAAGGTCAACAAGATGCACTACACCGTCAAGCGTGGCAGCGCCAATCGAGGCACTTCCACACCACCGCTGGAAATCCTCTACAACCTCATCCGCCCCGGCCTGAAGGATCGGTATGACAGCTCTGGTGGCCACTCCGAACTCAAGTTGCTGCTGCCCGATGTGATCAAGAACGGCGTCGGCCCGGACTTCGTCAGCGCCGAAGTGTGCGTGGCCTACCCGTATTGCCGGGCGTATGACCTCATCACCCTCAAGTGCAACGGCGAACTGCTGGAACCCAAGCCCAAGGTCAATCAGAATCAGGCGCCGCAACCGCCGAACCCCGGTGACGAAACCCCCATCACCATTTGCTTCACCGTCACCCGCGCCTTTCTGGACCAGGCGAAACGGCTGGATAAAAAACTGCATTTCTCCTACACCGTCACCGACCAGCTCGGCAACGGCCCGGACACGCCGTGGTCGCCGGTGCAGAGCGTGGATGAGGATCTGGATGGCGTCCTGCTGCCGATGCCAATTCTGCTGGAGCGCAAAGAAGACTATCCCGGTGATGACGCGAGCATCATTGACCTGGAAAAACTGGCGGGCGGGCCATTGCTGCTGGTCGTGATGACCAAAGACAACCGCTTTGTGGTGGGAGACGAGATTGTGGCGACCTATACCACTACCGGGCAAACCGCCCCCGTGGTCGTCAGGGGTAAAGTCGAAGAGGATCCGTTCCTTGGGAAATTGCCCAGTTTTCTTGAAGTGTCCAATGACAAGGTCTTCGCTGGCAGCAAGGTGACTGCGATTTATGAATTGCACAGGCCCAATGTGGGGTTGGTGGGGAGTTCCAATACGGCCACCGCAACGGTGACGGGCACAATCCCGGTCGATCTGAAGCCGCCAACCTTAGTGGCACCGGCGACCAACCCGGTTGATGTGTTGGCCTACGAAGAAGGTGTCACTGTGCGCGTCGAACACCTCTTGGCCTTGCCGGGGGACCAGGCTCGGTTGCTGGAAGTTGACCCCAAGCCCGACGCAAAGCCCTTTCCGTTACTGACGCTCAACCAGAATAAACGCGCCAACTTCAAACTTGATCCCGCGTTTCTCGTCGAACGGCGCGGAACAACCATCAAATTGCGTTGGGAATTGATTCGCGGAGGAAAATCCGAAGGTGAGTCCCCGGATCTGGTGCTGACTATCCAACCTATCGCCGAGAATGACCGGCGGTTACCGACACCGAACATTGCCGGCAACACTGGTAAGGAACTGGACGTTCAAGACCTCACGGCAGACGCGCGGATTCTCGCGGTGAAATGGCCGTTGTTCAAGCTGGGGCAACCGATCTGGGTCACGTCTGCAGGCTTTGACAAGAATGGTGATCCCGTCAGCAAGGACGTCAGGTCGGGAGAGCTCAATGATTCGACGGCTGGATTGTCGGTGGAGGCGCCGGCTGAGTGGCTTAAAGGCCTCAAGGACGGGTCTGAACTGACGACTACCGTAAAAATAAATCTGGATGAAGTCGTCGATGCCGCTAGGGCAGTGGCCTTGCCGTTGCGCACTTATACTGTCAAGGCGTTGCATCCTTTCACCATAGAACCCGCCCTCATGGAGATTAATGGCCTAAACGTCAATGCGGACTTTCTTGCCCTGACCGGCACCCCTGCACCCGAAACGACACAAACACGGGTTCCAACTTCTGGAGATGGCAGCTACTCCTATTTTTCTAGTGCTACCGACGTAGCGACCGTTAATAGTAACGGGCTGGTCAGCGGCCACAAAAACGCAAGTGCGACTATTACTGTGCGAGAAAACAGCACTCAACGTGAAGTCTCATTCCCCGTAAAAGTGCAAAATGTTGTACGCCTTGTCATGACCCCTACACATACATACAGCATCAGCGCAGCTATTAACTGGATGAATTCAATTGGCGGATCACCTGTTTCAAATGCAGCTATTGAAGTACTGAAAGTCAAATACAGGCCACTGGTATCCAGCGCAGGCGGCTGGCTATGTCGTAATGATGGATGTGGCGCCGGACAATACCTTTCGGTCATAACCAATAACCCAAACGCATGGTACATCGCCTGTTTCACCGGTAATAACTCACAGGCACACGGCTGGTGCCTTCTGCCTGGCTGAGTTTGACGCACAACAGACGGCACACGTGCTCGATGCTAAGCAAAATGGTGACAGTTTGCGGGACACTTTTAGGAGCTGCCGCCGGGTGCGATCTCTTGTCTTTTAAACTCTAAGTAATTTGGTGACGGATTATTTAACCAATGATTTAAACAGCGGCGCTTGATCGAGATTTTTCTACTGACCGGTATCGCCCTTTCGCGGGCAAGCTCGCTCCCACAGGGAAACGCATTTCAAATGTGGGAGTGAGCTTGCTCGCGAACGGGCCAGTGAAGTCAGCGCAAATCGCCTTTTAAACTCAGGCGTTTAAAAGACACCTTCAGACACGCCTTTCAGGCTACAAATTCTTGCGCCATTGCCTACAGCTACGACAGAATCCGCCGGCTTGTGCGCCTTGGGGGCGGGTTCTATTGTGGTCCGGTCGCTGACGAATCAGCGATCGGGTCTCGCAGCCCGTCGATCTCTGGACGCACAACACCCGCTTTTTTTATGGCGGCTGTACGTGGGAGACCTTCGGGTCTGCCGGTTCTAGAGTCCCGGTCTGCGACCCGCGTATAGCTGCCACCCTCATTCGTCTCGCAGCGAACGCTGGCAGCTCCAATGACTCTAGGAGCTTCACCATGATCAAACCAACACCCAACCCACCCGAAATCGACCTCGCCTCCCCCTACGAATCCCTCGATTCAAAAAAACTCAACGATGCCGCCGAACGCGCCCTCGATCACTACCTCTGCCCACCCGGCTCCACGCCACCACCGCGTAAAACCCGCCGGATGTACGCCGTTACCGCTGACTTCAAAAATGAGGAACTGCTGGCCGATGCCAGCGAAACACTCGCCTCAGCCAGAACCATCGCTCATGACTTCGCCCATCTCATACCCGCATCGCAGCGCAGGACGCTGCTGGGGATCGCGCAACTGATCATGCTCGGCGAGCTGGCGGTGAATCGGGTGATGGATAATCTGGAGTTGCCGAATTAGCAGGTTGCTGACGCTTTCGGGAGCAAGCCCCCTCCCACAGGTTCAGCGTTGTGAACCCAGACTTGTGATCGACACCACCCCCTGTGGGAGCGGGTTTGCTCGCGAAGGCTGCTTCACAGCCAACACCTGTATTCAGGCATAAAAAAACCGCCGCCCGACTCAATCCGGACAGCGGTTTTTTGTTTCATGGCTCAACGGGGACAGGGCACCGTCTTGTATGAATGTGGTTCGTCCTTGCTTCACCCAGTAGTGCCCAAGCCCATAGAGTAGGGGGAGTGCGTCTGTTCACGACTTAGGTGCGTCAGGCGACAAAACCTATAGGAAGACTTTTTCATACCTGAATAAGCCTGGATTACACATAGATCAAAAGATCGCAGCCTTCGGAAGCTACCACTGAGGTTCATTTCAACGGTAGGAGTTGCCGTGGCTGCGATCTTTTGGTTTGAGCGCTGGTTACTGCGCGGTCAGAATCTGCTTGGGCGAAATATTACCGAAGGCGAGTTGTTTGCTATCAATGTACTGCGTACCCCGGAATATTGCCTGCCCGTCGACCTCAACGAAATCCTCATCCATGTACATGAGCACGACCTTGGTTTCTGGCACCTTGATCTGTGGAACCGCCGAATGGCCCTGCAGCAGATTGAGGGCCCAATGAAACTGAATAATTGGCAAATCACCTATTTCAATCTGGCTCGTGCCGTCCAGTGACCGAAAGTCTTGCCGTGCCGTCATGCGTAGCTTGCGGCCGATCAGCTCGAACACCGGCTTGCCATAACGCGCCTCCAAATCACGCCCCGTCGCCCATTGATCCATGTAATAGCCTGGCGAGGTGAACAGCTCGAACAACGCCTGGTTGTCGTGGATTTTCCCCGCAGCGTCAAACAAATAGTTGTAGGAGTAGTGATAAGCCAGACCGTAGAGCTCGGGCCTGATGGCGTTGATCGGATTATCGAGATAATCCGGGACATAAATATTGGCCATCTGCACAAAGTGGATGAAGTCCAGATCCAGATCGAAGCTGACCGTGTACCGGATAGACCTTTCCTTCGGATTCGCCTCCAACCTCCCTGAAACATATTCCAGCGTCATGCCTTCGAGTTTTTTGTAGATTCGTTCTGTCATGATCGTGCTCTCTGCGCCGAGGGATTATTCCCGAATGTATGGCAGCGCAGCTGGAGGGTGGCGTCTACTGTCAGATCTGACAGGCAGACAGGGTTTTCAGACAGACGGTAACCCTCCGTCGTACAGCCGCAGACTACTTCAGCGGGCGATCTGGATTAATTCGTAGATTTGTTGCTTCTCCTCCCGCCGTTTTCGGTTCGTCAAACTCGACCGGATCGCCCACTTTGATTTTTTCACGATGTTCGTCCATCAACGCAATACTGAATTTGTAACCTTTGTCCGCAAGAAAAAAACCTGTTGCGGCAGCAAAAGAACTTCCCGAGCGCGTCGGGGTGATGATGCCTTTACCGGTTTTAGCGTCATAGCTTGTGAACGTACCTTTCATTGTCGTGCTCCTTTGCGCTCGCTCGAAGTACCCGTACCGGGTATGCGGCGTTAACAAGCATCAAACTGCAAAATCACGGCGACTGCACCTGTCAGAGTTGACAGTCATGGGGGAGCGCAGACAAATGGCTTCGCCGCAACGTCAGGAATCGCGGCGCAAATCCGGCGGAATCGGCAAATCATCCTTGAGCGGATCCGGGCGTTTGCCCTTGCCGGCGCGGTATTGGCGAATCTGGTAGACGTAGGCCAACACCTGAGCAACCGCCAGGTAGAGGCCACCAGGAATTTCCTGCTCAAGTTCGGTGGAGTAGTAGATCGAGCGCGCCAGCCCCGGCGACTCGAGCAGCATGACGTTGTTGGCCACGGCGATTTCGCGGATCTTCAGCGCCAGGAAGTCACTGCCCTTGGCCAGCAGCACCGGCGCCCCGCCCTTTTCCGAATCGTATTTGAGCGCCACGGCATAGTGGGTCGGGTTGGTGATGACCACGTCGGCGTCGGGAATCGCCGCCATCATCCGCCGCTGGGACATTTCGCGCTGGGTCTGGCGGATGCGTTGCTTGACCTCCGGCCGCCCCTCCTGATCCTTGTGCTCGTCGCGCACTTCCTGCTTGGTCATCAGCAGTTTCTTGTGGGCTTCCCAGAGCTGCACCGGCACGTCGACGGCGGCGATGATGATCAGGCCACAGGCCAGCCACAACGCACTCCAGCCGACCAGCGTGACGCTGTGAATGATGGCCATTTCAAGCGGCTCGTGGGCGATCCGCAAAAAGTCGTCGACGTCCGCCGACAACACCGCCAACGCCACGCCCAAGGTAATCAGAAACTTGGCCAGCGCCTTGAGCAGTTCGACCACCGCCTTGAACGAAAACATCCGCTTCAGGCCCGACGCCGGGTTCATCCGACTGAACTTGGGCGCCATGGAGCCCGCCGCAAACAGCCAGCCCCCGAGGGAAATCGGCCCGATCAGCGCCGCCAGCAGCAGGGTGATCATGATCGGCTGGATCGCCAACAGCGCCATCTGGCCCGACTGCAACAGAAACGCGCCCATGGAGCCCTGATCCATGATTACCTCACGGGACAGCGTGAAGTTCAGGCGCATCAGCTCCATCAAGTCTTCAGCCAACATGCCGCCGAACACCAGCAGCGCGCCGGCACCGGCCATCATCACGGCAAGGGTGTTGAGTTCTTTGGAACGAGCGATCTCACCCTTCTCGCGGGAGTCCTTTTTACGTTTTTCCGTGGGGTCTTCTGTTTTGTCCTGACCACTTTCGCTCTCCGCCATGACTCAGCGCGCCCGTGCCAGTTCGCGTAACAACTGCAAGGCCTCGGTGGCCAGCGGTTGATACTGATTGAGAATATCCGCCAGACCAACCCAGACGATGAACAGCCCGAGCACCAGAGTCAGCGGGAAACCGATGGAGAAAATGTTCAATTGAGGCGCCGCACGGGTCATCACGCCAAACGCGATGTTGACCACCAGCAGCGCAGTGACCGCCGGCAATACCAGCAATAATGCAGCCCCCAGCACCCAGCCGAGTTTGCCGGCCAGCTCCCAGTACTGCGCGGTCATCAAACCGCCGCCGACGGGCAGCGTGGTGAAGCTTTCGGTGAGGACTTCGAACACTACCAAATGGCCGTTCATCGACAGGAACAACAGGGTCACGAGCATGGTAAAGAACTGCCCGATCACCGCCACCGAGACGCCGTTGGCCGGGTCGACCATCGAGGCGAAGCCCATACCCATCTGTATCGCGACGATCTGTCCGGCCACGGCAAACGCCTGAAAGAACAACTGCAGGGAAAACCCCAGAACGGCGCCGACCAGGATCTGCTCGGCAATCAGCAGCAAACCGCTGAGATCCAATGGGCTGACCGCCGGCATCGGCGGCAGGCTCGGCGCAATGCACACGGTGATGGCCACGGCGAAATACAAGCGTATCCGGCGCGACACCAGGGTCGTGCCGAACACTGGCATCACCATGAGCATTGAGGCGACGCGAAACAGCGGCAACATGAACGAGGCCACCCAGGTACTGATCTGGGTATCGGTCAGCTGAAGCAGCGATTGCATGGCTTAGCCGATGACCATCGGTATGTTTTTGTACAACTGGATGATGTATTCCATGAACGTCTGCACGATCCAGGGGCCTGCGACGATCAGGGTCACCAGCATCACCAGCAGACGCGGCAGGAAGCTCAGGGTCTGTTCGTTGATCTGGGTCGCGGCCTGGAACATCGCCACCATCAAACCGACCAACAGGCTCGGCACCACCAGAATCGCAACCATCAATGTAGTCAGCCACAGTGCTTCACGAAAGATATCGACGGCGACTTCTGGCGTCATGGCGAGACACCTCCAAAACTGCTGGCCAGGGTGCCGATGATCAGCGCCCAGCCATCGACCAGTACGAACAGCATGATCTTGAACGGCAGCGAAATGATCAGCGGCGAGAGCATCATCATACCCATCGCCATCAGCACACTGGCCACGACCAGGTCGATGATCAGGAACGGGATGAAGATCATGAAACCGATCTGGAACGCGGTTTTAAGCTCCGAAGTGACAAACGCCGGTACCAGAATCGTCAGCGGCGCCTGATCAGGCGTGGCGATGTCGGTACGTTTGGACAGACGCATGAACAGCTCAAGGTCGCTGGAACGAGTCTGCGCGAGCATGAAGTCCTTGATCGGCACCTGCGCCTTTTCCACCGCTTGCTGAGCGGTGAGTTTTTCCGCCAGATAGGGTTGCAAGGCATCGTTGTTCACCCGGTCGAACACTGGCGCCATGATGAACATCGTCAAAAACAGCGCCATACCTGTGAGGATCTGGTTCGACGGTGTCTGTTGCAGGCCAAGGGCCTGACGCAGAATCGAGAAGACGATGATGATCCGGGTGAAACTGGTCATCAGGATGACCGCCGCCGGGATAAAGCTCAGCGCGGTCATGATCAGCAGAATCTGCAGACTGACCGAATACTCCTGCGCGCCGTCGGCGTTGGTGCCCAGCGTGATTGCCGGGATCGACAACGGATCGGCGGCGAACGCCAGTGGCGCGGCCAGCAACAGGGCCAGCGTCAAGACGATGCGTAGCGCACCCATTACTTCGTATCCTTCTGATCCTTGCCGAGAATCTTCAGCAGATGCTGAGCAAATTCAGGGGTCGCTTTTTCACGGGTCGCAGGCACTTCGACCGGTTCCTTGAGCACATGCAGCGCGGTGATGGTGCCGGGGCTGAGCCCAAGCAAAATCTGCTCGTTGCCGACCTGCACCAGCAGCAAGCGGTCACGCGGACCGAGTGCGCGTGAACCGATCAGTTCGATCACTTGCCCCTTGCCGGCAGGTCCGGCCTGCTGGACCCGGCGCAACAGCCAGGCAAGGAAGAAGATCACGCCCAGCACCAGCAACAGGCCAAACACCAGTTGCGTCAACTGCCCGGCCACGCCGCTGTTGACCATTGGCGCTGTGGCGGCAGGCACCGTGGTGGCTGTCGACGGTTCGGCGGCCAGCACGCTCAGCGGCAATGCCAGCAAAGCCCAGAGAAACCGTTTCACTCAGCGCAGCTTCTTGATGCGTTCGCTTGGGCTGATCACGTCGGTCAGGCGGATGCCGAACTTCTCGTTGACCACGACCACTTCACCGTGAGCGATCAGGGTGCCGTTGACCAGCACATCCAGCGGCTCACCCGCCAGACGATCGAGCTCGATCACTGACCCCTGGTTCAGTTGCAGCAGATTGCGAATGTTGATGTCGGTACTGCCCACTTCCATCGAGATGGACACCGGGATATCCAGGATCACGTCCAGGTTCGGACCGTCCAGTGTGACCGGGTCGTTATTCTTCGGCACGCTGCCAAACTCTTCCATCGTCAGACGGTCGGAGCTCGATGCGCCGGCATCAGCGGCCAGCAAGGCGTCGATGTCAGCCTGGCCGTCGCCAGTCTCTTCCAGGGCAGCAGCCCATTCATCGGCCAGTGCCTGATCGTCCTGGGCGTTCATATCGTCGTTCATCATTTGTCCTCGGCGGGCAAAAATTCAGCTAAATGTGTGGGGGTGAGAGCGCCGCTTCAGCGACGCTCGATGGGCTCGATTACCTGCAACGCGAGGTTGCCTTTGTGCGAACCCATCTTGACCTTGAAGGCTGGCACGCCGTTGGCGCGCATGATCATGTCTTCCGGCATTTCAACCGGGATCACATCGCCCGGCTGCATGTGCAGGATGTCGCGCAGCTTCAACTGACGGCGAGCAACGGTGGCGCCGATCGGTACGTCGACATCGAGCACGTCCTGGCGCAGGGCGTTGACCCAGCGTTCGTCCTGATCGTCGAGATCGGACTGGAAACCGGCGTCGAGCATTTCGCGCACCGGCTCGATCATCGAGTACGGCATGGTCACGTGCAGATCGCCGCCACCGCCATCGAGTTCGATGTGGAACGTGGAGACCACAATCGCTTCGCTCGGGCCGACGATGTTGGCCATGGCCGGGTTCACTTCCGAGTTGATGTACTCGAAATTGACTTCCATGATCGCCTGCCAGGCTTCTTTCAGATCGACGAACGCCTGCTCCAGCACCATGCGCACCACGCGCAGTTCGGTCGGGGTGAACTCACGCCCTTCGATCTTGGCGTGACGGCCGTCGCCGCCGAAGAAGTTGTCCACCAGTTTGAACACCAGTTTGGCGTCGAGGATGAACAGCGCGGTGCCGCGTAAAGGTTTGATCTTGACCAGGTTGAGACTGGTCGGCACGTACAGCGAGTGCACGTATTCGCCGAACTTCATCACCTGCACGCCACCGACGGCAACGTCCGCCGAGCGGCGCAGCATGTTGAACATGCTGATACGTGTGTAGCGGGCAAAACGCTCGTTGATCATTTCCAGGGTCGGCATACGCCCGCGGACGATGCGATCCTGACTGGTCAGGTCGTAGCTTTTGACACTGCCGGGTTCGGCAGCGTTATCGGTCTGTACCAGACCATCGTCGACGCCATGCAACAACGCGTCGATTTCATCCTGGGACAGCAGATCCTGCACGGCCATGTCGTGTTCCTACTGCAGTACGAAATTAGTGAAAAGCAACTGTTCGATCACCACTTTGCCCAGCTCTTTCTGCGCCACTTCCTGGACGCTGGCTGTGGCCTTCTGGCGCAACATCTCTTGCCCGACCGGGGTCGCCAGAGTGGCAAAATCCTGACCGGAGAAGAGCATCACCAGGTTATTGCGGATCACCGGCATGTGCACTTTGAGCGCTTCCAGATCGGCCTGATTACGCGCCAGCATGGTGATACTCACCTGCATGTAGCGCTGACGGCCGTTCTGGTTGTAGTTGGCGACGAATGCCGGCGCCATCGGCTCGAAAATCGCCGGTTGCTTACCAACCGGAACAGTCTCGGCCGCCTCGGCAGATTTGCTCTGGGCACTGTGCATGAAGAACCAGGTCGCCCCCACAGACGCGCCGATGGCCAGCAGCAATGCCAGCACGATCACAATGATCAGCTTGAGTTTGCCTTTGGTTGCAGGGTCTTTTACTGCTGCTGTTTCGCTCTTCGCCATGCCAATAATCCGTCACTATTCGGGTTTTCACAGTCGCACGGCAAGGCAAGAGCAAGTGTTATGCCAGAAGTGTCGGAGCAAATTGGGAGAACACACAAAACCAATGTGGGAGCGGGCTTGCTCGCGAATGCAGTGTGTCAGCCAACATTAATGTTGAATGTCATTGCGCATTCGCGAGCAAGCCCGCTCCCACAGGGGGTACTGGGTTGTGTCAGGCGTAGTAGTCGACGGCGCTGGAGCCAATCACGCTGGTGGTCTGCGCGACAGCTTCGGCCACGCTGACAGGCGCCAATTCTTCATCCGCCGAATCCAGTCGGCCACCGGCAGCACTGGTGCGACCGCTTTGGCCCTGCTGCGCCTGATCCTGACCTTGCTGCCCCTGCCAGCCACGGTTCTGGTCAGACACATTGACGTCGACCTGCCCCATACCTTGCTGGGCGAACATCTCGCGCAGACGATGCATCTGCCCGTCCAGCGCCTCACGCACACTCGGGTGTGCACTCATGAACGTCACCTGAGTCTGCTGGTCCGGAACCATATTGACCCGGATATCCAGACGCCCCAGTTCAGCCGGCTGCAACTGAATATCCGCCGCCTTCAGATTGGCGCTCGACAGATACATGACGCGGTTGACCACTTCTTCAGTCCAGCCGCTTTGATGCATGGCGATTGGCTGACTGACCGGCACGACGTTGGCGGTCTTAGGCGTGGCTGCCTGGGTCAGTGCCGCCAGACGGTTGGCGAAGTCGTCGACCCGAGTGTCACTGGTGGCGGATTTGAGGTCTTTGAGCCCGTCGTCGATCAGGCCGCTGAAAGCCTTCTCCCCACCCTGACTGGTACTGTCCTTGTCGGCCTGCACATCGAGCATGCTGGCCATGCCCGCGGCGAAGTTCTGCGCCGAGGTCAATTCACCGTCGGCCTGAGCCTGTGCGGGCGCAGCTTTGGGTTGCGCCTGACTGGCAGAGGAAATGTGTCCGCCCTGCTCCATCGCCATGCGCACCACCGGGAGCGAGTCGAGGGGATCGGCTGCCGGGTCGAAATCACTGTCGGCGGTGGCCGAAGGGTCCTTGACCGCACTGGGCTGCAAGGCTACTGCCGGGGTATCGGTTTTGGTGGAAGGTGTCGCTTCGACAACCGGGGCCGGCCCCACAGGAGCCGTGACGACCGGTTGCACGCTTTCTGCCAGTGCCGGATCGACCGGTGTAGCGTCCGCCACTGGGGCCTGAGCGGTGTCCGGGCTGTCGTCGCTGTTGTTTGTCTTGTCGTCGGCTGCCGGTGTTTTGTCGGCAGGCAAGTCATTGCCGCTATCGGCAACCGTCGGTTGTGCGGCGGCAGCCGAATCCTTGCCAACGTCCGTTTTACCGCTGTTGTCAGCAACCTTGTCACGCGCCGGTTTAATCGCCATGTCGGGGGTTGCGGCAGATTTTCTCGGGCCTTGATCGGCAAACACTTCAGCGAAGCTTGAGGCCTTGCCCCCGGCGTCCAGGGCCATTGCCGACGACTTGGCAGAGGCAGCTTGAGCCTTCGCCTGAGCGGCGCTCTGAAGAAGAATGTTGGGGGTCGCAGGCATAAAACGGTCTCCGCTGCACTGGGATCGTAGGTACAGTTGACCGAGATATCTGCAAGTGCCGGGCCAGTTTTGTCCGGCGCCGAAGAAAAGCGCCGGACGGTGGGAGTCAGTGAGTCAGCGCTTGCTGTCGCTCTTTTTCGTAGACAGCGCTTATAAACTCAAACTCGCCAATGATATCGGCGATCAGTTGGGCAATTTGCGTCGCACTCTTGTCCTTGGCTTCGGCTTCCAGTTCACGACACAGTTCAGCCAATCGAATGGCTCCCATGTTACTGGCACTGCCCTTGAAACTATGGGCAACGTCCGACAGCGCTTTGGCGTCGACGGTGACTTGAAGATCGTCCAGACGCAGCCTGGAGTCGGCCAGAAAGGTATCCAGCAGTTCCGGGTAACCTTCCTCCATGACTTCGCGCAGGACGCTCAGCGTTTCGTGATCCACATGTTCGTCAGTCACTTGCTCACTCCTTGATCAAGAATTGCGCGGATTATGCACCAACCCCCCAGGAAAATTCCACGCGGGCACTACGGCCCTGGTCCGACCAGCTCGCGTTGCGCCCCAATTGGCGGATCAAGCTGACACCACGCCCCGACAGACGGACATCTTCGATTGGCCGATCCATCACCCGGGCAACATCAAACCCCTTGCCACTGTCTTCAACCCGAATGACCAGACAGCCACCTGAACCTTGCGGCTGCACCTGTAGATGTACGCGGACATAACCGTCCTGCAATGCTTCCAGACGCGCATTGCGCTGTTCATAGTAGCGGGCGAATCCGGCAGCATCGCGTTTGAGACTGGAATCCAGCCCCAACACTCCGTGCTCCAGTGCATTGGAATACAACTCGGCGAGCACGCTGTACAACGCGCCGCTTTGCGCTCGCAACCCATGCACTTCGAGCAGCAACTGCAACAGGTATGGCAATGGATTGAAACGCTTGAGCGTAGCGCCGCGAAACTCGAAGCTCACCGACCAGTCCAGCGGGCACGACTGGCCGCTGTCCGAATACATCGGCTGCGAAGGATTGGCCTGCACTGGCTCCAGCAGGCTGATCTCGACCATGCTCACGTCATCACGCGCCTCACCACGAAAATCGCACAGCGCCCGCTCGATATCCTCGAACAACCGATCAGGCTCGCGATTGGCAGCAAACACCTGCTGCAAACGCTCGACACCGAACAGTTGATCATGGGCATTGCTGGTGTCGATCACCCCGTCGGACAACAGGAAAACCCGATCACCGACAGCCATCGGATAGACTTGCGTACTGTCATCGAACGCTTGCGGACTCAGAACGCCCAGCGGCAGATGCTGCGCGGCCAACGGAATACGCTCGCCGCTGGCAATCCGGTGCAGATAGCCGTCAGGCATGCCGCCGTTCCAGACCTCCACCGAACGCCTCTGGAAACTCAGGCACAGCAGCGTTGCGCAGCAAAACATGTCCACCGGCAAAATACGCTTGAGCTTGGCATTCATCTCTCGCAGGGTTTCGGCCAGGCCGTAGCCCTTGGCCGTCATGCCGTAAAACACTTCGGCCAACGGCATGGCACCCACCGCGGCCGGCAAACCGTGGCCGGTAAAATCGCCTAACAGCAAATACATGTCGCCCGCGGGGGTGTGCGCCGCCAGCAGCAGGTCACCATTGAACAGCGCATAGGGCGATTGCAAATAGCGGATATTCGGCGCACTCAGACAACCGGAATGCGCGACCTTATCAAACACCGCTTTGGCGACACGTTGCTCGTTGAGCAAATAATGGTGATGTTTGGCAATCAGGTCGCGCTGTTGCAGCACAGTGGCCTGCAAACGGCGCAACCGATCCATCGCCTTGATTTTGGCGGCGAGGATGACCTGGTTGTAGGGCTTCGCCAGAAAGTCGTCACCTCCTGCCTCAAGGCAACGCGCCAGGGCTTCACTTTCGGTCAGCGACGTGAGGAAGATGATCGGCACCAGGGTTTCCCCTGCCAGCGCCTTGATCTGTCGCGCGGCCTCGAAACCGTCCATCACCGGCATCATCGCGTCCATCAGGACAAGACTGGGTTGCTGACGGCGGAAAATATCGACGGCTTCGGCACCGTTGGCCGCCGTGAGCACTTCATGGCCCTGACGACGAACGATGGTCGACAGCAGCAAACGGTCAGCGGCGCTGTCTTCGGCGATCAGGATCGTCAGCGGCTCTTGCGCCTGCATGGTCGTCAACTGATGTGGAAGAGCTTGTCGAAGTTGGAAATGGCGAGAATTTTGCGTACGTCGGAGCTGCTGTTGACCACCCGTACGTCCGATTCATCACCGCCAGCATGATCGCGCAGCAGGAGCAGCATACCCAGCGCAGAGCTGTCGAGATAGGTCGCGTCTTTAAGGTCGACCACGATGGACTCAGGCTTACGGCTGAGCCCCTCATAAGACTCGCGAAACTCCTGATGGCGACCGAAATCGAAACGCCCCTTGACCGAGATCGTCAGTTTTTGACCATCCGGAGATACTTCTCTAACGACTGACATTGACTGGCTTCCTTGTCATTGCGAACGTGTACAAGGTTTAGCACTTGGCATGCGCAGGAGCAAGGCGCAATACACGATCAAATACATGTACGAGCTTGAGGTACTTATTTTTAGTAAGGATCATGTCGGGGTAGACGTTGGGACAACTCGTCGAGCAACTTCTGCTCGCGTTTGTCTTCAAGGCGCTGCGCCTCCTCGCGATAGCGCTGCACCAGTTTGCGCAGGCCTTCAACTTTGGCGAAGGCCTGCTGCCAAGCCTCACGCGCCTTGTCCAAATTATTCTGATGCCAGACCAGGCTCTGGCGCTGCTGATCAACGGCGGTGTCGAGTTGCGCCAGAAACCCCTGAAACCCTAGCAGCCATTGCCCGCTAACACCGGTGCTGCCGCGCACGATCCATTGCTGCGAGTAATCCAGGCGAAAGGCATGCAGGTCGGCGAGCTTGCTTTCGGCTACCTTCACTTGCCCCTGGAAATAGCCCAAACGCTGCACGGCGGTTTTCTCGGCTTGCTCGGCCATGTCCACTACCGGCGCCAGGCGCGCTGCTCGGCTGACAGCCATGGCCGGTTATCCGCCCGCCGCTGGCGCGAAGAGGGTTTCAAGATAGGCTTGGCTCTCCCCCATGTTGATGCTGTCGTTCAGCCCCTGACGCTGATACCTGACCAATTGTGGTTGCAGGGAAATCGCCAGATCGGTCTCGCGGTCACCACCTGCAACATAAGCGCCGACGCTGATCAGATCGCGACTCTGCTGATAACGCGACCATAGCTGTTTGAAATACTGCGCGCGCTGCATGTGTTCCGACGACACCACCGCTGGCATTACCCGACTGATCGACGCTTCGATATCGATGGCCGGGTAGTGCCCTTCCTCGGCCAGGCGCCGGGACAGCACGATGTGGCCGTCAAGTACGCCTCGGGCCGAGTCGGCAATCGGGTCCTGCTGGTCATCGCCTTCGGACAACACGGTATAGAACGCGGTAATCGCCCCCCCGCCCTTCTCCGCATTACCGGCGCGCTCCACCAACTTGGGCAACTTGGCAAACACCGACGGCGGATACCCCTTGGTCGCGGGCGGCTCGCCGATGGCCAGGGCGATTTCCCGCTGGGCCTGGGCAAAACGGGTCAACGAATCCATCAGCAACAGAACGTTCTTGCCCTTGTCGCGAAAATACTCGGCGATCCGCGTGCAGTACATGGCTGCGCGCAGACGCATCAACGGCGCATCGTCCGCTGGCGAGGCCACCACCACCGAACGCTTGAGGCCTTCTTCACCGAGAATGTGCTCGATGAACTCCTTGACTTCACGACCCCGCTCACCGATCAGACCCACGACGATAATGTCGGCCTCAGTGAAGCGAGTCATCATGCCCAGCAATACGGATTTACCGACACCGGTACCGGCGAACAGGCCCAGTCGCTGCCCCCGGCCGACCGTCAACAAACCGTTGATGCAACGAATGCCCACATCCAGTGGAACACTGATCGGGTCACGGTTGAGCGGGTTGATCGTCGGGCCGTCCATCGGCACCCAGTCTTCGGCTTTCATGCCGCCCTTGCCGTCCAGCGCGCGACCGGCGCCGTCGAGCACACGACCGAGCATGCTCATGCCCATCGGCAAGCGACCGGTATCGGCCAGCGGCACCACACGGGCGCCCGGGGCGATACCGGCGACGCTGCCGACCGGCATCAAAAAGACTTTGCTACCGGAGAAGCCCATGACTTCCGCTTCAACCTGCGAAGGGTGATAGCTGTCGTCGTTGATCACCAGGCAGCGCGTGCCCATGGCTGCGCGCAGGCCTTCGGCTTCCAGCGTGAGGCCGACCATCCGCAGCAGGCGACCTTCGAGAATGGGCGCACCGGCCATTTCAGTGGCCTCGGCATAAGTGCTCAGGCGCTTGGCGAAACTGGTGCGTTCAAGGCGCATCGGTGGCGTCCGCGAGCGGCTCGTCTGGGGCCGCCACCGGTTTGGCGTCCTCAGGGATATCCAGACTCAAGTCCGGCGCGGCCGGGTGCAGAGCCTGTTCGTGCAACTGATCGAACAGCTTGTCCATGACCTGAGTGACGCGGGTTTCAATGCTCGCGTCGATTCGGCTTTGCTCGGTTTCAACGCGGCACCCACCCGGCATCAAGGATTCGTCCTCGACGATGCGCCAGGTTTCCTCATGACGCTCGCGCAGGGCTTTGGCCTGTTCGAAGTCCTGAGGGTTGATGTACAAGCGCACATTATCGACGCCCAGCGGCAGCAGCTTGAGGGCGTCGCGCATGACGTGTTCGATCTGGCTCGAGTCGATGGCCAACTCGCGCTTGATCACCTGTTTGGTGATGTGCTGTACGAGGTCGACCAACGACTTTTCGATCTGCGTGTCTTGTTCGGCGATGGGCTCGAACAGATGCCCCATCAATTGCTCAAGGCTGACAAGTTTAGCCTCCAAGGCCACTTCGGCCTCTTGACGCACCTTGAGCGTGGCACTGTGAAAACCCTCTTTTTCGCCGATGGCGAAACCCTCGTTGTAGGCCTCCTGACGGATGCTTTCGAGTTCTTCCAGGGTCAGTGGCTGGACTTCTTCCAGCGGCACTTCTTCCATTTCCGGCGGTTCGGGCTCCGGCTCCGGCTCGGGTTCCGGTTTCGGCGGATCGAAACTGGGCAGTGCCCAGGACTCGAAACTGCGAACATCCCGGGCACGGATCAGATCCGTCACATCGTCATGCTTGTCCATGGGCTTAGATCATTTCCTCGCCGCCCTTGCCACCGAGCACAATCTCGCCGGCTTCGGCCATACGACGGGCAATGGTGAGGATTTCTTTCTGTGCCGTTTCCACGTCGCTGACACGCACCGGACCTTTGGCCTCGAGGTCGTCGCGCAACAGTTCGGCCGCACGTTTGGACATGTTCTTGAAGATCTTCTCTTTGACGCCTTCGTCCGAACCCTTGAGGGCCAGCACCAGCACGTCGGAAGACACTTCGCGCAGCAGCGCCTGAATGCCGCGGTCGTCGACATCGGCCAGGTTGTTGAACACGAACATGAGGTCTTCGATCTGACCGGACAGGTCTTCGTCGACTTCGCGGATCGAGTCCATGAGCTGCCCTTCGATCGAGCTGTCGAGGAAGTTCATGATGTCCGCCGCACGCTTGATGCCACCCAGGGTGGTGCGCGAGGCGTTCGAGTTGCCGGAGAACTGCTTCTCGAGAATCTGGTTCAGTTCTTTCAGTGCCGCTGGCTGCACGGTGTTCAACGACGAGACGCGCAGGATGATGTCCAGACGCACCTTGTGGTCGAAGTTGCCAAGCACCTCACCGGCCTGATCCGGATCGAGGTACGCGACCACGATGGCCTGGATCTGCGGGTGCTCGTAACGAATGACGTCGGCAACGGCACGCGGCTCCATCCATTTCAGGCTGTCCAGGCCGCTGGTGTTGCCACCGAGCAGGATGCGGTCGATCAGGCCGTTGGCCTTGTCTTCACCCAGGGCCTGGGTGAGCATTTTGCGCACATAGTCGTCGGAACCGACGCCCAGGCTGGTCTGGTCGCCGACGATGTCGACGAACTCGCTCATGACCTGCTCGACCTGCTCGCGATGGACGTTACCCATCTGCGCCATGGCCACACCCACACGCTGAACCTCTTTGGGCCCCATGTGGCGCAGCACTTGCGCAGCATCGGTCGAGCCAAGGGACAGCAGCAGAATCGCGGCTTTGTCGACCTTGTTCAGTTTGACGGTAGCGGCTCGGTTATCACTCATCTGCGTTAATCCACTCTTTCACGACCTGAGCCACGCGACCCGGGTCTTCAGCCACCAGACTCTTGATTGCATTCAGCTGCGCGTCATAACCCTCGCTCGGGCTCGGCAACAGAATGCTCTGCGGACCACCGAGGCTTACGCGGTCGTTGGAAAGTTCGCCGTCCAGGCCGCCCATGCCACCGAGTTCCACGTCGCTGCCCAAACCGGCCAGCTCCTTGCCTTTGCCGCCGCCGGTGATGTTGTTGAGCACCGGACGCAGCACACCAAACACCAGCACCAGGATGAACAACACACCCAGCACCTGTTTGACGATGTCCCAGAACCATGGCTGGGAGTAGAACGGAATATCGGCAATCACTTCGCCGCGCTCGGCGGAGAACGGCATGTTGATCACGCTGACGCTGTCGCCACGGCTGGCGTCGAAACCGACGGCGTCCTGCACCAGACGGGTGAAGCGCGCCAATTCATCGGCGCTCCACGGCGCGCGGGTGATTTCCCCGTTGGCCGCATTGACCTTGACCTGATCGTCGACCACCACCGACACCGACAGCCGATTCAGGCGACCCTGCTGCTGCTTGGTGTGGCTGATGGAGCGATCGAGTTCGAAGTTCTTGGTGGATTGTTGACGCTTGTCAGCCGGGTACGGCGCGAGCATCGGCTGGCCGGTGGCCGGGTCCATGATCTGCTGACCGTTGGCATCAACCAATGGTTGACCTGGCTGGATCATGCCAGCCGCAGTGGCAGCACCACCGGTGGTTTGCGGCGCCGAAGCTGGCGACGGCGGCTGGTTGCTCAGCGCCCCTGGCACACCTTGCGGGCCGTTGCTGGCGGTACGCTGCTCGTTGACCGACTGCTCGCTGCGCAACGCCGGTTGATCCGGGTTGAACTGTTCGGCAGTGGATTCGACGGCGTTGAAATCGATATCGGCCGAGACTTCGGCCTTGTAGCGGTCGTTGCCCAGTACCGGTTGCAGAATGTTGTGCACGCGCTGGGTGAGCATGCTTTCCATGCGGCGGCTGTAATCGAACTGCTTGCCGGCCATGGTCATTTCGGAGTTTTCCGCCTGATCAGAGAGCAGGTTGCCCTTCTGGTCAACGACAGTGATCTGCGATTTGCTCAGCTCGGGAACGGAAGTCGCCACCAGGTTGATGATCGCCACCACCTGACCTGGCTCCAGCGAACGACCGGAGTACAGTTCAACCAGAACCGAGGCACTCGGCTTGCGCTCATCACGCACGAATACCGAACTCTTCGGAATCGCCAGGTGCACACGAGCACCCTTGACGTTGTTCAGGCTGGAAATGGTGCGCGCCAGTTCACCTTCCAGGCCACGACGATAACGGGTCGCTTCCATGAACTGGCTGGTGCCCAGCCCCTGTTCCTTGTCGAGGATCTCGAAACCGATATTGCCGTCGCTGGGAGTGACACCAGCGGCAGCGAGTTTCATCCGCGCACGGGACAGGTCATCGGCCTTGACCAGCAAGGCGCCGGAATTCGGTTCGACGGTATAAGGGATGTCGGCGGAGGCCAGGGTGTCCATGACCTGTTTGGCGTCCATGCCGGCAAGGCTGCCGTACAACGGACGGTAATCCGGCTGCTGCGACCACAACACCACGGCAAAGCCAATCGCCACACTCGCAGCCAGGCCGACCAACAGGCCTACCTGACGCAGCATGGTCATCTCGGAGAGGTTTTCCAGGAAGGACAGACCGAACAGCGGCGGTTTGCCGTCTATCGGGGTGGCCTTGGCCGGAACATTATCGGCGACTGCTTCTGCCATGACTCAATCTCGTCCTTAAACCGGCATCTGCATGATGTCTTGATATGCCTGAACCAGTTTGTTGCGTACCTGGGTCAGAGCCTGGAACGACACGCTGGCTTTTTGCGAAGCGATCATCACGTCCGTCAGATCGACGCCGCTTTTACCGATTTCAAAAGCGTTAGCCAACTGATTCGACGCCTGCTGGGTATCGCTGACTTTGTTGATCGCCTGACCGAGCATGTCGGAAAAGCTGCTGCCAGCCAGTTCAGGGACAGCGGCTGTCGATTTCGGCGCAGACATGGCATCCATTTTCATGGCCTTCATGTCCATCATCAACCGATTAAATTCAATACCTTGGCTCATGGTCTACTCTCTTTGGCGGCCCGCAATTTTTTGACACTCACTCGGCGGGTACACAGGTGTTAGCAACAAGGGTGCCAGCTCAGGGGCAGCCTTTTGAGAAAAGCGTTTTCAAAGCGTTGCGGTTCAGATCAAGTGGCGAACAGATAGCCTTCGACATCCATCCCCGCATCGCGCATTTGCGCCAGCTTGTAACGCAAGGTGCGCGGACTGATGCCGAGTTTTTCCGCCGCTTCCTTGCGTCGCCCACGCTCAGTGCGCAGGGTATCGATGATCATCTGAAACTCCCGGCGACGCAGGTCATCGCCCAAGGCGCCGGCCGAATCCGCGTCGATTTCAACTTCACGAATCATTTGTGGCGCTGGCGCTGCCACCGGCAAAGCGGCGAACGTCACGGCACCGGCCAGGCAGAAATCCTGCGGTTGAATCAAACCGCCCTGCTGCAAAATAAGTGCACGCTGAATGGCGTTATCCAGTTCACGCACGTTGCCCGGCCATGGATATCCGGTCAGGCATGCTTGCGCCTCGGGCGAGAGTTTCGCCGCGGCATGCTTCATTTTATTGACGTGCTTGGCCAGCAACCGCTCAGCCAGCGGCAAGATATCGGCAGTGCGCTCGCGAAGTGGACGCCAGGCCAGGGGGAAAACCGACAGGCGGTAGAAAAGATCCTCACGGAATCGCCCCGCCGCCACCTCACCTGCCAGATCGCGGTTAGTGGTGGCCACCACCCGGATATCCAGGCTGATCGGCTTGCGCGCACCGACTCGCTCGACTTCGCGCTCTTGCAGCACACGCAACAGCTTGGCCTGCAGACCGAGGGGCATCTCGGAGATTTCGTCGAGCAGGATCGTGCCGCCGTCGGCCTGTTCGAATTTGCCAGCCTGCGCCGCAATTGCCCCCGTGAATGAGCCCTTCTCGTGACCGAACAACGTTGCTTCAAGCATGTTGTCGGGAATCGCGGCGCAATTGATCGCAATAAACGGTTGATTGGCGCGGTGGGATTGCTGATGAATGTAGCGTGCCAGCACCTCTTTGCCAGTGCCGGACTCGCCGGAGATCAACACGGTTGAATCGCTGCGCGCGACCCGCGCGGCCAATTCGAGCAACTGCGCGCTGGCCGGTTCGACAGCAATCGGGCCTTCGACGTCGCCGGTAACGAGGCTGCCCAGCGCATGGCGCGACACCAGATCGAGTAACGCTTTAGGCTCAAACGGCTTGACCAGATAATCAGCGGCGCCTTGGCGCATCGCATCGACGGCACGCTCCACGGCGCCATGCGCCGTCATCAGCAACACCGGCAATTGCGGCTGGCGGGCGCGCAGCAGCGAAAGCAATTGATGACCGTCCATGCCTGGCATGTTGACGTCACTGACCACCAGACTGAACGCTTCGCGCGCCACCGCCGTCAACGCCTCTTCAGCACTGCCGACTGCGTGGTAATCATGACCGGCCAACAGCAGTGTATCGGCCAGCGCCTCACGCAACGAACGGTCATCCTCGACCAGCAGAACCTTGATACCCATGATGCTCACTCAGCTCCCTGTACAGCGGAAAACAGCGGCAGGATCACCTGCGCGCACGTGCCGCGCCCGACACGCGAACGCAGCTGCAATTCTCCCTGATGCGCCCGGGCCACAGCCTTGACCACGGTCAGACCGAGGCCTGTGCCGGTGACTTTGGTGGTAAAAAACGGTTCACCGAGGCGTTCCAGCACCGACGGCTCGATGCCGCTGCCGCTGTCGCTGATGCACAACCGCAGCGTGTTGTCGCGGGTGTAGCAATGCACTTTCAAGCGCACAACGGCGGCGCTGGCCTGAATCGCGTTTTCGATCAGATTCAAAAGGGCCCCGACCAGCGTGTCGCGGTTGCACAGCAACTCGCCGACATGACTGTCGCACTGCCAGCGAATGGGCAAATCCTGCACATGGGTCAACGCGGCCGCTTGCAACGATTGCATTAAGGCATTGGGCGTGAGGCGGTCAGTCAGCGGCAATTCACCGCGAGCGAACACCAGCATGTCGCGCACCTGATGCTCCAGCTCATGCAGACGCTCTTTCAGGCGCCCGGCAAAACGCTGCTGGGTGGCGACCGGCAGCTCCTGCTCGGTCAAATGACTGGCATAGAGCAATGCAGCCGACAGCGGCGTGCGGATCTGGTGAGCCAGCGAGGCCACCATGCGCCCCAGCGAAGACAAGCGCTCGTGGCGCGCCAGTTGATCCTGCAGGTGACGGGTTTCGGTCAGGTCGTTGAGCAGCACCAATTGCCCCGGCTCGGCATCCAGCGAGCGCGTGGCAATCGACAGGCGCCGACCGTTTTTCAGAGATATTTCGTGACCGTCGTCTTCACGCGGGGCGAAGCAACGCGCGATGACATGGCGCCACAGCTCGCCCTCCAGTGGCAAACCGAGCAACTCGATGGCCGCCGGGTTGGCTTCGACCACAATGCCGTGGCCATCGATCACGATGACGCCGCCGGGCAACAGATCCAGGAGGTTTTGCAGACGATTGGCCAGACGCTCTTTTTCCGCCAGCTCCTGCATGCGCTGAGCGCTGACCACGGCCAGCTCACCCTTGAGCTCGGTAACCCGCGCTTCAAGCATGCTGTAGGAGTCAGTCAACTGACTGGACATCTGACTGAACAGCGCGAAGGCCTGCTCAAGACCCTGCCGGCTTGCCTGCTCTACGGAGGGCGGTTGCCCCTCGGGACTGGAGGCAGAAGACATCTGGGCGGCTTGGGGCATTGTGATCTCTCGCTTTGCTGACCGTCAGTGAAACGGAACGTTGCGAGGGATGTAGCAATACCCGTGCCTAAAAAAAACTGCTTATAAATGAAGAGGTTGAAAAACAGGCGTCAATCATCCGCCTGTTCGTCTCCATCGCGCCGGCTCATACCGTATTTGCGCATCTTTTCCACCAGCGTGGTACGCCGAATGCGCAGGCGCTCGGCAGCCCGCGCCACGATGCCGTTGGCGTCGTCGAGCGCCTGCTGGATCAGGCCCTGCTCGAGACCACCAAGGTAGTCCTTCAGGTCCAGGCCTTCTGGCGGCAGCATGGCGTTCGCGGTGAAGTCTGGCGTATGGCCGTTGATTGCCACGCGCTCTTCGAGATCGCTGCGCAAGCTGTCGACCATTTGCTCGTCTTCATCATCGACGTAGCGGAACTTCTTCGGCAATTCGACCACACCAATCACCCCGTACGGATGCATGATCGCCATGCGCTCCACCAGGTTGGCCAGCTCACGGACGTTGCCCGGCCAGGCGTGACGGCACAGCGACATGATCGCCGCCGAGTTGAAACGGATCGAACCGCGTTTTTCGTGCTCCATGCGCGAAATCAGTTCGTTCATCAGCAGCGGAATGTCTTCGACGCGCTCGCGCAACGGCGCCATCTCGATCGGGAACACGTTCAGGCGATAGTAGAGGTCTTCGCGGAAAGTACCGATCTCGATCATGCTTTCGAGGTTCTTGTGGGTCGCGGCGATGATGCGCACGTCAACGCTCTGGGTCTTGTTGCTGCCCACGCGCTCAAACGTACGCTCTTGCAACACGCGCAGCAGCTTGACCTGCATCGGCAGCGGCATGTCGCCGATTTCGTCGAGGAAGAGCGTGCCGCCATTGGCCAGTTCGAAACGGCCGGCTCGGCTGGTGATGGCACCTGTGAAGGCGCCCTTCTCGTGACCGAACAGTTCGCTTTCCAGCAACTCTGCCGGGATCGCCCCGCAGTTGACCGGTACGAACGGCGCGTCACGACGTTTGGAATGGTAATGCAGGTTACGCGCGACCACTTCCTTGCCGGTGCCGGACTCGCCGAGGATCAGCACGCTGGCGTCGGTGTCGGCCACTTGCTGCATCATCTGACGCACGTGCTGGATCGCACGGCTGGTGCCGACGAGACTGCGGAACAGATTGGGTTCTCGATGACGACCGCGCTCTCGGGCCTGGTCATACATTTCGCGATAGACCTGGGCGCGGTGCAGCGAGTCAAGCAACTTGCTGTAGCTCGGCGGCATTTCGAGGGTCGAAAGCACGCGGCGACGCTGGTCTTCAGGCAAGTCGACGGAAGAATTATCGCCCATCAGCAAAACCGGAAGGAACTCATCCCAGGTTGCGAGTGTCTTTAGCAAGCCAAAAAGCGCACCAGGAGCATTGACCGTCCCGATCAGTACGCAAATGACCTCACGACTAGACGACAAAGAGCCGACCGCCTGCTGCCAGTCATGGCTGCCGCAGGGTAAATTTTCTTCGCCGAGAAAATTCAAGATCACCGCCAGGTCGCGGCGGCGGACGCTATCGTCATCGATCAGCAGAATTTTGGTTTCACGCCACATGCAATAGCAACTTCCCTAGTCAACTCAATGCCCAAAATAAGGGGCAAGCGAGACGCTTGCAGGACACCATGTGCCTGTAGACGCCTGAAATCTGAAAACAGCCACTAGTTAAGTCAAAAAACCGTGCACAGTCAAATTTATGGCGCACATGCCTGGATTAACTGGGGGTCAATTAACCAAACAGATGGTAAACCTTTGCCGCCTTTTGCGCTTGGGTGATCTGCGACATTTCGCTGGCTATCGCCTGCCGCTCACCCATCGCCGCCTCAAGAAGCGCCTTGTAGACATGGAGCAACTCCTCAAGATTGTTGCGCAACGCGTCTTCATCCAGAGCAGCTTCAGCCATGACGTCTTCCATGCAGGAACGGCACGCCAGATCCAGCTCGCCAATGGCTTCCCAGTTGCGTTCGGCCAGCGCAGTGACCAACGCTTCACGGGTATCGGCGATTCGCTGCAATACTAGACTCATGACGATCTCCTTCAGAACTGCGGTGCCGGCACAGGAGCAATGGCATCCCAGCCTTCTTTCACCGTACCCAGCAAGCCTGCAACCTCATCGAGAATGCGCGGATCGCTGCTGATGTTCGCCTCGGCGAGGCGCTTCATCATGTAGATATACAGCCCATCCAGATCAGCCAGGGTGTCTGCGCTATTCTCCAGATCGAGGCCTTCGCGCAGGCCGCTGACAATGCCAATCGCCTTGCTGATCGAAGTGCACTTGCCAGGAATGTCCTTGCGCTCGATGGCGCCTTTGGCCTGAGCGATACGGGCCAGTCCACCTTCCATCAACATTTGCACCAGACGGTGCGGGCTCGCTTCGGATGTCTGAGCGTGTGCGCCGACTTTCTGGTACTGCCGAAGGGCTAACATCGGATTCATGTTCTACCTCATTGCCACAATGACTCGTATAACCAGTTTATCGCCAACGAATCACAGAACTTTAGATCAAAAGACAAAAACCCGGCGCACGCCGATAAAGCGTAGCCGGGTTTTTGTCGTTACCGCCTGTTACTTCGCGGACTGCTGAGCGTTCAGGGAGCTGAAGAACGACGTGATATTACTTGCCGTTGCTTTCATCTGCCCGACCAGCAGGTCCATTGCGTTGTACTTGGCCGTCAACGTCTTCGTCAGGTTATCGACGCGCAAGTCCAGGGCCGTCTGCTGCTTTTGCAGGGCAGTGGTGAGGTTCGTCAGGTTGGAACTGCGCTGATCGAGCAGGCCACCGGTCTTGACGTACGGATCAACCGCCGCGTTCATGCGTGCCAACAGACCGTTTTTGGCGTCGGTACCACTGAACAGCTGTTGAACCTGACCGGCCATGCCCGGGAGTTCCATACGCTTGTTGAACACCGCCGTGTCGAGCGCCAGCAAACCGGTTTTGCTGTCAGTCAGAACACCCATCTGCGACAGTACGGACAATTGCCCCTGACCACCAGCCCCCGGATCAGTCAGTTGAGCACGCACATCTGCCATCAACGAGCGCGGCAACGCGTCACCGGTGAAAGCCGATGAAACGGTCAGCTTGCCATCGGCGTCCGGCGTCGCCTTGGACAGCGTGTCGACGGTTTTCCTCAGGGTGTTATAGGCATCGATGAACGTCTGCAGCGACGCCTGGATACCGGCGGTATTGGTCGCAACCGAAACCGTCGCCGGGGTTGCCGTGCCGTTGACGACAGGGCTCGCAGCAACCAGATTCAGCGTCATACCGCTGATTGCGCCCGTCACCGTGTTGGTCTTGCTGCTGACCGCCAGCCCGTCAATGGTGAGGTTGGCATCTTTGGCCACCTTACCAACCGCCCCGGAAGCGCCTGCCGCCGGATTGTCACCCATTTCCTGGGTGCCATCGATCTCAAGACCAGCGATACCGCTGACCTGCAGGTCCATGCCGGCGCCAGTCTTGTTCGAGCTCAGCACCAGGCGCGAAGAACCGCTACTGTCGGTCACTATGTTGGCGGAAATACCGTTGCTGGCCTGCGCCGTGTTGATCGCGTCCCGCGTGGACTGCAAGGTGGCATTGGCCGGAACCGCAACATTGTAATCAATGCCATTCTGACTGATTTTCAGAGTACCACTCGGAATGGCACTGGCGGCACCGCCGGCAAATGCGGCACTGGCCACTTTCGAGCCGGTGGCCAGGTTCTTCACAACAACGCTGTAAGTACCCGGTACAGCCGTTTTGTCCGATGTCGCACCAACAATCGTTGGTGTGTCCGACGTTGCGGTAAAACCGGCAAATGCCGGGCTCGACGCTTTATTAAGGTCGGTCATCGCCTTTTGATACGCCGCCAGTGCGCTTTTCAGCGAACCGACACCGGAAATCTTCAGCGAGTTAGTTTTCGTCTGAGTGTCGATCTGCGTCTGCTTGGCAGACTTGTCGGCGTTGACCAGCGCGGTCACGATCGCGCCGATGTCCAGGCCGGAACCCAGTCCGGAACCCGGTAGAATTGGACTTGCCATGTGCATCTCCCTTCAGATTGTTGCCATTCTTTTGACCGTTACACGCGTCCTGAGAACGTACAAACATTATTCATGCCAGCTATCAGACTTTGGCATCGAACAGAACGTGGCTCGCATTGGCAAGACTGTCTGCCAGCTTGAGGGCTTCTGCGGAGGGAATCTGTCGAACGACCTCACCCGTCTCGCTTGCGATCACCTTGACGATGACCTTTCCGGAGTGTTCATCGATGGAAAACTCCAGATTGCGCTTGATCGACTGTACAAACTTTTCGATCTCCTGCACCGCCAGTTTCAACTTGGCGTCGTCCGAACCCTGACTCTTCGCAACGACCGGCGCTTCAGTCTTGGCAACTTCAGGCGTCTCTGACGGTTTGTCAGCGACCGGCGTTACTGGCTTGGGAACCGGATAAGACACGTTAAGCTTTAAGCTCATGTCCATACCCATCACCTCTTGACGTAAAAAGGCGAGAGAGCACGACCAGCGCACCCCCCCGCCCAAACTCTATCCGAAATTACTGAAGCAGCTTCAGTACAGCGGAAGGCAGTTGGTTGGCTTGAGCCAGAACAGAGGTCGAAGCCTGTTGCAGGGTTTGCTGCTTGGTCAGGTTAGCAGTCTCTGCGGCGAAGTCGGTATCTTGTACGCGACCTTGTGCAGCAGTGGTGTTCTCGGTGATGTTCTGCAAGTTCTGGATGGTGCTGGTCAGACGGTTTTGCGAAGCACCCAGGCTGGCACGAGTTGCACCGATTGCAGCGATAGCGGCGTCGATTGCAGTGATCGCGTTATCGATGTTGTCCGAAGCAGAACCAGCACCAGTACCCGAAGTACCGGTCAGAACTACAGTACCGCTACCTACGGACAGGCTGACGGCGTCGAACTTGGAGCTCAGTACCAGGTCGATGTGGTTAGCCGAACCGGTGTTTGCACCCACTTGCAGGGTCACAGTACCAGCCGAACCGTCCAGCAGGTTTTTGCCGTTCAGGTTGGTAGCAGCGGAGATACGGGTGATTTCGTCAGACATCTGAGCGAATTCAGCGTTGGTAGCGGTCTGGTCAGCAGTGCCGTTGGTACCGTTACGTGCTTTAACAGCCAGTTCACGCATACGCTGCAGAATGTCGGTCGAAGCTTGCAGAGCGCCTTCAGCGGTCTGAGCAACGGAGATACCGTCGTTGGCGTTCTGGATAGCTTGGGTGTTACCACGGATCTGCGAAGACATACGGTTCGAGATCTGCAGGCCAGCAGCGTCGTCTTTAGCGCTGTTGATTTTCAGGCCGGAAGACAGGCGCTGCATCGAAGTCGACAGAGCGTCGGAAGCGCGGTTCAGGTTTTTCTGAACGTTCAACGATGTGGTGTTGGTGTTTACTGTTAAAGCCATGACGAATTCCTCGTTGGTTGGGTACTGCGGCTTCCGGCCCTGGCAACCGCCGGGTATGGCCTAGAGAACCTTCGTAATAGTTATCGTCGGGATTGCAGGTTGCTTGAGGGCTTTTTGAAAAAAATTTGCCATCACCCTGCCACCCCCGAGAAAACAAAGACTTAGCAGTAATTGAGCCGCGAAAAAATGACGTCATAAAACCGACTTCGGCGCAAACCTGCGGGCCAGCGCAGTCGCCGGGCTCAGACCAGGACACTTTCCAGCAAGTCGAGCAGTTCGTACTCCATATAGTCGGCCAGTCCCAACCAGTCCTGGCGCTCCTGACAATCGAGCATTTGCGTGAGCACCTGCGCCCACATTTGCTGGACATCGGCAGGCGCCGAGAGCAGCAACTGCTGCGCACCTTCGAAGACATCGACCATGCTCAACCCCGCCTCGACATCCCGCCCCAGCCGAAACAGACCAGCACACTGACGGCATTCGCCGATACACTTTTGCATCGCCGTCATTGCACGAACTCCTGATTGAATTGCGTTCCGGCGATCAGCGCACCCGCCCTGCTGCTATTGAAAAACTCAACGTGCGGATGCGCAGCGATGTAACGCTCCAGCACGCACAGGTAACCGCGGAAGTTGAGCTGGGTGCTGACTCGCTGGCCATACCCGTCGCGCACCCAGTGCCGCGCCTGACTGACCCCAGGCCCCAGATCGCCATCGCTCCAGCCAGCGTGGGTCTTGTTCATCGGAAAGGCGAAATCGGCGCCAAATAGCGTGAGACGAGACGCGCCCATTTTCACCGCCAGATCAACGGCCGGGTGAATCACGCTTCCACCGACATGCAGCAATGCCCGCGGATGCTGCTCCCGCAACCCGGCATACACCGGGCTGGCCGAGTAACTGCCATAGCGCTTACCCTTCCAGGCCCGCAAAACCTCGGGGTCGCTCATGGGCAAATACACCAGCGCGATACCGTCGGACGCCTCGAACGGCAAATGACGCAAGCTGATCCGCTGATCAATGGTCACCACCAGATCCGGCACGATCCCGCGCTCAATCAACGGCCGATAAGCCGTGTCGACACAAATGAACAGCGGGCGCTGAGCCTGAGCCCGCAGCGCAGCCAATCGTTCAAAGTGCCCTTCCAGGGTCGGTCCGGTGCCGATCACGTAGATCTCGCGATCGGTGCAGGTACCGAATAACTGCGCCACATCGTCATCACCCAGCAGCACTGGCAGGCAATCCTGCAGACGCTGTTGAATGAACGGCGACTGCGCGTCGAACTCGCGATTGTTGAACCTCAGATGGACTTCGTTCACCAACCGATCGCGGATCTTGGCGTTGTAATCATCGGCCAGCAGCATCTCGGCAGGCAGCGCGAAGAACGGCGTGAAAAAGTCCAGATGATCAGCGGCGTAAAATAACTCGACGCGTGGATCTTCCAGCCATCCGCGCTGATCGAGCAATTGCACCACCAGTGCGAACAACGCTCCATTGAGGATATGCACGTACAAACGTTGCAATCGGTCACGCTCAAGCAGCACAGCAGGTAAATCACCGAGACCGGTGCCGTAGACGTGTAATTGCGCCTTGTCCGGCAGACTGGCCGCCTGAGTATGCGCCTCCTGGAGGCGATCGTGACGGCTAGTGAGTTGAACGCCATTAATGCTGAGCGTCGAGCCCAGCCCCTCAATCAACTGAGCTGCAAGGGCCGCACTGTCTTCAGCCAGCAGTCGCTCGAACAGCGCCGGCCAGCGCCGCTGCAACACCTCGGCATTGGCTTGAAAAAACTCCTTCATGGCGCCTCGCGCTCCCTTTCAGGCAAAAAAATAGCGTTCAAGGGTAACCTTGAACGCTATTTTTGTATCCGCCGTTTTTTGCTTGGCTCATGGACGATAGATGATCGCCGACCCCCACGACAGACCGACCCCGAAACCGCTCAGCGCAACGCGCTGCCACTGCGAGTCGAGGGCATGTTTTTCCAGCAGCAACGGAATGCTCGACGACACGGTGTTGCCGGTCTCGACCATGTCCTTGATGAACTTCTCAGGCTCACCTTCGAAACGCCGGGCCACCGCATCGACAATCGCCGCACTGCCCTGGTGAATGCAGAAGGCGTCGATGTCGTCCGCCTTGAGGCCGGAATCGTCGAGCAGTTCATGCAAGTGCGCCGGGACTTTGAGCAGCGCGAAGTTGAACACCTGACGCCCGTTCATGAAGAACACGCCATCGGTCACTTTCAGGTGCGGCGCACCGGAACCGTCGGTGCCGAACTTCGCCTTGCCCAGCGCCCAGGCAGGGTCTTCGCCCATCCAGGTGGCGGTGGCGGCATCGCCGAACAGCATGGTGGTGTTGCGGTCTTCCGGGTCGACGATTTTCGAATACGGGTCAGCGGTGATCAGCAGGCCGTTCTTCAGGCCGGCGGCTTCCATGAAGCCCTTGATCGCATAGATGCCGTAGACGTAACCGGAGCAGCCCAGGGAAATATCGAACGCCGCGACATTAGTCGGCAGACCGAGTTTGTCCTGGACGATTGCAGCAGTATGCGGCAGGCCTTCTTCGTCACCGTTCTGAGTGACGACGATCAGTGCGTCGATCGATTCACGCTTCAGTTCAGGGTTGCTGGCAAACAGCGCATTGGCCGCTTCCACACACAGATCGGAGGTTTCCTGTTCAGCATCTTTGCGCGGCAGGAAGGCCGAACCGATTTTACCGAGGATGAATTCTTCATCCTTCTCGAATTTTGCACCTTGTGCGTAATTGTCCACGCCGGCTACAGGAACGTAGCTCGCAATGCTTTTTATGCCAATCATTACGGCTTCCCAATATAAAACAGCCCAAAACCACCGCTCGCAAGGATTCGAGGGGCGCCGACAAACAGAAAATGGCTGCCACAACGGGCAGCCACGGGGAGCGCATAGGGCTGTCACTGAAACCGATACACGGCCAGGCGCCATCTCCCCGCTCAATACAATACAGTGAAGATGCGCGTTATGACTCGCAGGTCACGCTATTTTGCCGAATCGGATGCAGATTGGGTTATTCGACCAACGACCAATCCAGCGGCGTACCACGCTTGATCGGTGCGCGAGCGCGACGCCCGAGGACAGCATCGGCGTGCTTGGGCGCCAGGCCAAGGCCGGGCCGAATGGCGCGCAGATTGTCACCGGAAAAGGCTTCGCCGGCAGCCATGTCGGCAGTCACATATAGAGAGCGCCGATAGACCAGTGACTTGCGTTCGACTTCGGTGACGCCGTAATGCACCTGCCCCATGGCCTGCCAGGCACGCTCGGTTTCGATGACCAGACTGGCCAGCTCTGCGGGCTCCAGCGAGAAACTGGCATCCACACCACCTGCCGAACGGTCGAGGGTGAAGTGCTTTTCCACCACTGTCGCCCCGAGGGCCACGGCGGCCACCGATACGCCCAACCCCATGGAGTGATCGGAAAGCCCCACTTCACAATCAAACAATTCCCGCAGATGCGGGATCGTACGCACATTGCTGTTGAGCGGGGTCGCCGGGTAAGTGCTGGTGCATTTGAGCAGCACCAGATCCTTGCACCCGGCCTCGCGGGCGGCGCGCACGGTTTCATCCAGCTCAGCGATGCTGGCCATGCCGGTGGAGATGATCAGCGGTTTGCCGGTCGCAGCCACACGGCGGATCAACGGCAGATCGGTGTTTTCGAAACTGGCGATCTTGTACGCCGGCACATCGAGGCTTTCGAGAAAGTCCACCGCCGTGGCATCGAACGGCGTCGAGAACGCGAGCATGCCCAACTCTTTGGCCCGGGCAAAAATCGGCGCGTGCCACTCCCACGGGGTGTGGGCCTTCTCGTACAGATCGTACAGCGAAGTACCGGCCCACAAGCTGTTTGGTTCCTTGATGAAAAACTCACCCTCGGCCAGATCCAGAGTCATGGTCTGCGCCGTGTAGGTCTGTAACTTCAAGGCATGGGCGCCTGCCTTGGCGGCGGCCTCGACAATCTGCAGAGCCACCGCCAGCGACTGGTTATGGTTGCCGCTCATTTCGGCAATGATGAATGGCGGCGCATCGGCACCGATCAGACGCTCGCCAATTTTGAAACTACTCATCGCGGTGATCCTTCAAAACCTTGGTGAACGCGCAGGCACTTTGGGTGAATCCGGCGTCACTAAACACATTCAAAGAGGGACGATTGTCCGGCAGGACCTGCGCCGTAATGGCTCTCAACTGCGGCCAGTGTGCATGGACGAACACCTCACCTCGCGCCAGCAGCGCCCTGCCCCAGCCAAGACCGAACCGTCCCTCCAGCAGGTAGAGCGAAACTTCGGCCTCAAAGCCACGCAGGTCATAACGCAAGACGCCGACCGGACCGTCATCGGCCTCGGCGATCAATAGCAAGCGATGCGGATTGCGCAGGCTCCCATTCAGCCAGTGCAAATGCTGCGGCCACGCGATCGCGCCGCTGTCCAGCGACCAGCACTGCACAGTCTCGGCATTGCGCCCGTCGAACAGCAAGTGCGCATCATCGAGCGTCGCCGTGCGCAGCTTGAGCACCGCACCGGCCAACGCCGCCGCCACCCGCAACGCACCGCGCCCATCCACCAGTTGCCGCGAACGTTCCGACAAGCTCTGGCGCAGATAAAAATTGTCGACGACAAAACCGATGGCGTCGCGCAGTTGTTCGACGCTGACCTGCTCACGGGCGCCCATGAACACATGCGCCCCCGCCGCCGCCATCACTTCGCCGTTGGCCTGCTGATTGTTCGACACTGCGATGCACAGGGTTGGCAGGCCCAGGGCCGCGCGCTCCCAACTGGTGCCGCCACCGGCGCCGATGAACAGATCGGCGCCGATCATGCGCTGCTGGAAATCGCTGACGAAACTGTGCAGGCGCCAGTGCGGCCGTGTTTCGGCCAGTGCCTGCATTTGCTCCCAGGCCGGATTGTCTGCACCGGCGACGAAATCCACTTCCAGATCAGTGAAATCCTGCAGCGCGAGCATCGCGTGATGAGTCTGCATCGCCACATCGAAACCACCAAAATTCACCAGCACCCGACGGGCCTTGGGTTTGATCTCGATGGCCGGACACACGAACTCTTCACGCAACATGGCGTAGCGTGGACCGAGCAAAATGCGGCAATCGGCGGGCAGCCGCGGCGCGTAGTTCTCGGTGACTCCGGACAGATTCTGATTGAGCAGCAGATCGACGCTGTAATGACGGGTGGCGAGATCGTCCACCGCCGCGATCCGTGGCGCCCAGCGACGGGCCGCGGTTTGCCAGTGATGATCGAGGCCGTAATGGTCGGCGATGATCCAGTCGAACCCGGTATGCCCCTCCAGCAACGATGCCAATGCATCGATATCGGCCTGCCACGGCAGCATCGATTCGATGGCCTGCTGGGGGTCTTCGTCGGGGTAAAAGTCCGGTAACGCGAAGGTTTCAAAACCCTCATCGCTCAGCGAATTGAGCCGATGCCCCGACAACCGCCGGCAGGCAAACGCGACATGACTACCCTGCTTGCGCAGCACCCGCGCCAGCGTCAGACAACGGGCAATATGGCCACTGCCGATGGTCGGCGAGGCGTCAGCGCGGATCAGCACTCTCATTGAAGTTCTCCGCCGGCCTTGAGCGCGGCGTAGAGGTATTCGGCGCGTTTCCAGTCTTCCAGCGTATCGATGTCCTGCACCAGATGCCGCGGCACAATTACCGGCAGGCTCGCGGGGGAATACAGCACCTCACCGCGCAGCCAAGCCTCGCTAAGGCCCCAGTAGAACTGGCCGGCGTCCTGAAACGCTTCGGGCAGATCCTGCGAGCGGGTATCGCGAAATTCCGGGTACAACGCAGTGAGCGCACCCTGCCCGTCCACCGTCAGCGCCCGCTGCACGGGGAAACCAAAGCTGCACACGGAAAACGCAAACGACTTCTGCGGATGCTGCTGCAGCAACCCTAAGCCCTGACGCAGAAAGCGCGCCTGCAACAAGGGCGCGGTGGCGTACACGCAGCAGGCGTAATCGAAGGCCGGGAGCTGCTGCAAGGCATGCGTGATCACCGCAGCGGTGCCGGTGAAATCATTCGCCAGTTCAGCCGGACGCAAGAACGGCACTTGCGCGCCATGGGCCAGCGCCAGTTCGGCAATTTCGGCGTCGTCGGTACTGACCACGACCTGTTCGAACAGGCCACTGTCGAGCGCCGTACGGATCGAACGGACAATCATCGGCACGCCGTCGAACGGCAACAGGTTCTTGCGCGGGATGCGTTTGCTGCCCCCGCGCGCCGGGATGATTGCGACGTTGCTCAAGGGCGTTTTTCCAGCAGGAACCAGGTGACATCGTCCGCCGGGAACTGCGGATCGCGGTGGTAGACGAAACCGTAATCGAGCAGTTGCAGATCCGGATAGCGATCAAGTATTTCCCCGGCGAAATCGCGCTTGAACAGTTTGCCGCTGTTGCCGCGATAAGACACTTCCACCGGCGCCGGGTTGTAGTACTCGGCGATCAGAATGTAGCGCTGACTCAACGCGTACAGCTGCGCATAGGCAGTCGGCAGCAACTCCGGCGCCAGATGGATCAACACGCCTTTGCTCAGGGTCAGGTCGTAACTGCGCTCGCGGGGAAAGTCGAACAGCGAGCCGTGCCAGATCTGCGCGATACCCAGTGCCCGCGCCTGAGCGCAGGCGCTTTCGTTGATCTCGACCCCGAACAGTTCACTTTGCGGCAGCAGTTGATGCAGCGCCTGCAGGTTGTTGCCGGCATTGGTGCCCAGTTCCACCACGCTGTCGATGCGCCCTGCGCGGCTCAGGGCCTTGGCGAACAACGCCAGGTTGGCCGCGACCAGCGGCTGACCGACGTTGCGATCGACGTACTGATTGCCGAAATCGCCCTGCCAGAATTTTTCCTGCTCACTCAGATCACGCATTACACAGTCTCACTCGCCGCCGTAGCGGGATTTATTCGGTCAGCCGGCGCAATTGCTCGACCACATGATCCTGCTGCTCATCACTGAGCAACGGATACAGCGGCAGGCTGATCGCCTCGGCGTAATAACGCTCGGCTTCGGGGAAGTCACCTTCGGCAAAACCCAGGTCGCGATAGTACGGCTGCAAATGCACAGGAATATAGTGCAGGTTCACGCCGATGCCGGCGGCACGCAAGCCTTCGAACACCTGACGGTGGGGCAGACCGATGCGCTCGGTCTGCAAGCGCACCACGTACAGGTGCCACGCCGACTCCGCCTCCGGCTGCGCGCTAGGCAAGGTCAGCGGCAGATACGCCAGCAAACGGTCGTAGCGCGCCGCCAGTTCGCGGCGACGGGCGATGAACCCATTCAGCTTGTTCAGTTGCGACAGGCCCAGCGCCGCCTGCAAATCGGTGATCCGGTAATTGAAGCCCAGCTCGATCTGCTGGTAATACCACGGGCCGTGACTGGGTTCGCTCATCTGTTGCGGGTCACGGGTCATGCCGTGGCTGCGCAGGCGTTGCAAGCGCTCGGCCAGTTGCGGACGATTGGTCAGCACCATGCCGCCTTCGCCACTGGTGATGATCTTCACCGGGTGGAAACTGAATACGGTCATCGCCGCAAACTCCCCGCAACCCACCGGACGCCCGGCATAGCGGGCGCCCACGGCGTGCGAGGCATCTTCGATCACGGTGAAGTTATAGCGCTCGGCCAGTTCGGCAATCTTGCGCATATCGCAGCTCTGCCCGGAAAACGCTACCGCCACCAGCACTTTGGGCAACGTGCCGTCCTGCTCGGCCTGATCGAGCTTCGCTTCGAGGGCGAAGGCATCGAGGTTCCACGTCAGCGGATCGATATCGACGAAATCCACGTCGGCGCCGCAATAGCGCCCGCAGTTGGCCGAGGCCAGAAAGGTGTTCGGCGTGGTCCACAAGCGATCGCCCGGACCAAGGCCGGCAGCGAGGCAGGCGATGTGCAGCGCCGCCGTGGCGTTACTCACCGCTACCGCGAAGTCGGCTTGGCAACGTTCGGCCATCGCCTGCTCGAAGCGCTCGATGCTCGGACCCTGGGTCAGCCAGTCCGATTGCAGCACCTCGACCACCGCATCGATGTCCGCCTGATCAACGCTCTGGCGACCGTAGGGAATCATGCCGACAACTTCGCGTGCAGCTCGGCGATTTGCCCGACCGAGAGGTAGTGCGGATTGGTGTCGGAGCGGTATTCGAAATCTTCACTCACTGGCCGGCCACGTTCGCCGAGCTTGTCGATGGAGAAATCGACATCGACGCTGGTAAAGCGGATCGACGGCTGGATGGTGTAGTGGTCTTCGAACTCCAGGGTCATCCGCGCATCGTCCAGCGGCACCATCAACTCATGGAGCTTTTCGCCGGGGCGAATGCCGACGTTCTTGTGCGGCAAGTGTTCAGCCATGCCCCGCGCCAGATCGACGATGCGAATCGACGGGATCTTTGGCACGAACACCTCACCGCCGTGCATGCGCGCAAAGCTATCGAGGACAAACTGCACGCCGTGGTCGAGAGTAATCCAGAACCGCGTCATGCGTTCGTCGGTAATCGGCAACTGCTGCGCACCGTCGGCAATCAGCTTGCTGAAGAACGGCACCACCGACCCCCGCGAGCCAGCCACGTTGCCGTAGCGCACCACGGCAAAACGGGTTTGTTGTTCGCCGGCAATGTTGTTGGCGGCGACGAACAGCTTGTCCGAGAGCAACTTGGTCGCACCGTACAGGTTGATCGGGCTGGCGGCCTTGTCGGTGGACAGCGCCACAACCCTTTTCACGCCGTTGTCGATGGCGGCGGCGATGATGTTCTCCGCGCCATTGACGTTAGTGCGGATGCATTCGGTCGGATTGTACTCCGCCGCCGGCACCTGCTTGAGCGCCGCCGCGTGCACCACGTAGTCGATGCCGCGCATGGCCTGACGCAGGCGGTCGGCGTCGCGCACGTCACCGAGAAAGTAACGCATGCATGGTGCGTTGAACGTCTGCTGCATTTCGTATTGCTTCAACTCGTCACGGGAGAACACCACCACGCGCTTGGGCTGGTATTGCTCAAGCAGACGGGCGATGAATTTGCGCCCGAACGAGCCGGTGCCGCCGGAGATGAAGATCGATTTTCCGTTGAACATGTATTGATTCCTCTTCCCTGTCCGGCAGGCTTAAGCGAGCAACTGTGCCCAATCCAGCGCAGGGCTGTCAGTGAGCACGTAACCTTTGCCGTGCAGGCTCAGGTTGGCGTTGTAGGCCTGATCCTGGGCGAAAGCGGCTGCCCATTTTTCCATCAGAGCCGCGAGCGCTTTCGGTGCCTGCGGCAACTCGCCCTGATGGATGACCTGCACCGCGGGTGTCCAGACGGTCAGATAACCGGCCTGCCCCGCGCTCAGGCACAGATCGACATCGCTGAAACCATCAACAAAGGTGCTGTCGTCCAGCCCCCCCAAAGCGTCGAACAGTTCTTTGCGGACCATCAGGCACACGCTCGATACCGCCGAATAGTTCTGTTCCACCGTCAGGCGATGCAGGTACCCGTCAGCGTCGTGTTTCTCACCGACGAAAGCCGAACCGACGCCACCGTTCATGCCGAGGATCAGGCCGGCCTGACTGATCTTGCGATCACGGTCGATCAGTTTCGGACCGACCACGCCGACCTCCGGACGCAGGGCGTGGTTGAGCAGTGAGTCGAGCCAGTTCGGGTTGACCACTTCTGCATCAGCAGCCAGCAACACCAGATACTCGCCCCGCGCCTGACGACTGGCCGCGTTGAACAACGCCGCTTCGCTGAACGCCCGATCGGTGCGCAGCACCTGGACTTTGGAGTGCTGATAGGTGCCGAGCCAGTCATTGAGCTCTGCCGTTTGATCCGCCGCGGCGGCGATCAGCACTTCATATTGGTGATAACGGGTGCGCAACAACACGCCTTCGAGGCAACGTTGCAGCACCGCCAGATTGTTACCGGCCGGAATAATGATCGACACCAGCGGGCGATCACTGTGGTGGTAGTCGATCTGGTAAACCCCGGGTACCGCAGAAGTGACCTTGGCCTTGTAGCCGCGATTGCCCAAATGACGCAGCAACGCCAGACGCTCGTCAGGATTCTCTGCCAGTTCTGGGGCTTGGGTAATCAGCAGCGGCTCATCAAGGTGCGCCAGGCTGTTGAGGCCATGCTCTTCGATCAGGCGCAACAGCACATCAAGCTCCAGCGCCTTGCTGAAGTCGGCGCGGTAACCTCCGATTTCCACCAGCGCATCGCGGCGGACCAACCAGTGCCGCGCCATCAGGGTTGGCAGGCTCAGCAACAGGTCGAGGTTGAAACCTGGTCGGAACACGTCCACCAGTACACCGTTTTCCTGGCGCTGGATTTCGTCCGTGGACACTGCACGGCAATCGCCGGCGTTCATCAGTTCCAGACTGGCACGCAGCAGACCACTGGCGGTGAACTCATCACCAGCCTCTGCCAGCAGCAACCAGTCGCACGGCGACTGACGCGCACTCTGATTGAGCTTGTCGACCAGATTGCCCGGTGTCACCCGGACAAAGTGCAGGGTGTTCTGTGAGGTGGTTGCGGCCGGTGCTTCGCCGGTGGTGAACACGACAATCCGGAAGGCCTTGCACTGCCCTTCCAGCAAGCTGTCGAGAGAGACCTGAATCTTGTCAATGTCGCCATCCAGATCCAGCAGAAAAATGCCGAACTGCGGGCCACCGCCATTCTCCGCCAGATGTTGGCTGATTGCCGCGACCTGCTGCTCGTCTGGTGCGCGTGCGGCCAGCCATTTGAGCAGGCGACCGGACTGCATCTTTTCCATGACTGCATGATGATCTTCGATGGTCAAAGCTTCGAGGCGCTCGATCCATGCCTGCATATCCCGGGCTTCTTCTGCTTCGCCCATCGACACCAGTTGCGTCGCCAGACGCTTGACCACGGTACGGTTGAACGCATTCAGGTCATGGGCCTGCCAGAGACGGTCGAGCACACTCTCCGGCGTGTCGTTGTTGCGTGCTTGCAGCAAGTGCGCCTGACGGGTCCAGACGCCCTCAAGCCCTTCCAGTTGGATGCGCCCCGCCGGCATGGCGTGCAGCATGAATTCGAACTGCGCCAGGCGGTCGAAGAACGCCTCGTTGTAGAACGGCATTTCGACGTACTGCAATGGCCCGAACCGGCGATCCGGCTGCTTGAGTTCCTGATTCCAGGTGGACTGGATGATCAGTTCCGCCGTCAGTGCCCGGCCCGATTGCAGGCTGTCGACCATCGCTTCGAAACTTCGCAGGGCGAACGCCTTGCCCTGCTCGGCGTCGAGATTCTTGACGTCGGTCGGCAGCGCGGCGAGGAACTCGGCAAACGCTTCACGCTCGGCTACTGACTTGGCATCGACGTAGGTCAGCGAGTGATACACCTCGGTACTGTGTTCGGACGCACCATAGTTGATCTCCCGTACCACATAAGGCATTGGCAGAATCCGCGCCTTGGCACTGGCCAGCAGGTAGTAGACATGGCCGATTTCCTGCCATTGAAAACTGGTGCCCGGCGGTAGCGCCGAGTGCCATTTCTTCATCAGGTCAGTACGGGTCACCGCGTAAAACGGCGGGATGTACTGACGCATGTAATCGATGACCCGATCCTCAGCCTTTTCAGCGCAGTAGTCTTCCTGGACCTTCTTGTCGCGGCGGTAGTAGCTGACGCCACCGGCCAACGTCAGGTACATCAGGCAATAGCCGTGGCACATGCCGTAATCCGGATTGGCATGCAGGAAGCCAACGGACTCAGCCAGGGAGTCGTGCAGGATGAAGTCATCGTCAGCCGCCAGCACCATGTAAGGCGTGGTCAGTTGCTCCACACCATAAGCCAGTTTGGCCTGCATGCCCCAGTAGGCAAATTGCGGCACATGATGGTAATCGACAGCGGAAAAATCCCCTTCCGGCCGCTCGGGTGTGGAGTCCAGCACCATGATCCGGCAGGGCAAGCTGCTGTAATACTTCACCGCCCGGCGCAGAAACGCCGGCCGATTGTGAGTAATCAGCACCACGGTCAACAGCTCGTTGAGCGGTAGCGCCAGTTCAGAACTGTACTTGCCTTGCATAACTTCTCTCCACAACCGGCGACTCGCCGAGATAACGCTTTGGTGATGTTGCGAATTAACGAACGCGACGCAGATAGCCGTCCGGCGCCACGGTGATCAACAGTTTGTTTTGCAACTGCTGGTCGATCTCGAAATCCTTGTTCTCTTCCAGGTATTTCCATACCGCGGTTTTCGGATTGTCGCCCGGACCCCATGGACGATCCGGGAAGAAATCGGCGGGCATGTCTTCGACCACGGTGTCCATCACCACACAGTAGCTGTCGACCGACACCAGCGGTGCGTACAGGCGCAGCTCTTCGAGGACGTGATCGTGGGTGTGGTTGGAGTCCAGTACCAGAATGACCTTCTTGCCTTTGGCGGCGGCTTGCACCTGGGCAGCGATGGCCGCGTCGATGCTCGAGCCTTCGATCATTTTGATGCGCTTGGCCATCGGGTGGCTTTCAATCGCTTCACGGTTGTGTGGGCGAATGTCGAGATCGATGCCCAGTACTTCGCCGTGACCCTGCAGCTCCAGCAATGAGGCGTAGTAGATGATCGAACCGCCGTGGGCGATGCCGCATTCGATGACCAGATCCGGCTTGACCTGCCAAATGATCTCCTGCATTGCCATCATGTCCTGAGGCAACTGGATGATCGGGCGGCCCATCCACGAGAAGTGGTAGCTGTACTTGTGTTTAGCCGATTCGTTGAAGAAATCACGGGCCAGGCCAGTGAGTTTCTGGTCGTCACCCTGCTGGGCGATCTGCTCACGGCATTCGGCTTCGAAGGCTTGATTGATGCTGTTGTCGGTCATGTTCAAAGTCTCAATGGTCACTGGAACGAAGCGCTGTCAACGGCGTGATAGACGTAGCGTCCACCGGTCATCCGCTTGATCTCTTCGAGGTAATTGGAGTTCATCACAAACAGGTTGGCGCCTTCGGGCAAGGCGTCCATGGCTTCTTGCGGCGAGGACACACGTGCGCCGCTAAGCGGCAGATAACGCCCCTGCTTGGCCGGGTTGATATCCACCACACGATCCACCGCCACACCGGCGCGCTGCAGGAAGAGCGAATAGATCACGCCTTTGGACGAGGCGCCCCAGATCGCCGAGCCCTGCTCGGGGGCGGACTGGATGATCTGCACCGCGCGTTCAAGGCTCGCGGTGAAATCGTCCGGCAACATCAGGCGTGGCACCGGTTGCTGCGGAGTCAGGCGCAACGTCGAAAGGTCGGCGACGATGTACAGGTATTGGCCGCCAAACAGGTGGCCGGCCTCGTGCACCGTGTCGAACATCCGGCGCAGGTCATCGAGGCGGAAATAATTGACGTGTTCGTAGAACAGGTCGAACCAGGCCTTGTGCTCGAGGATCCAGTCGAAGCACGGCACCTCGATGTAGATCTGCCCGCCCTGATTGGCTTGGGCGATCACCGACAGAAAGCTCACCGGGTCTTCGATGTGTTCAAGCACATGGCGCAGCACGATGGCGTCCGCCGCCAGACCGAGGCCACGGGTGAACGGCGCCTTGATCACGTCGGCATTCTCGCCTTCGTAGGCCGGATCGATCCCGGTGATCGAATAACCGAGGCCCTTGAGCAGCTCAAGGAAGTAGCCCTTGCCGCAGCCGACTTCGATCAGTTCCTGGCCCTTGAAGTGCCTGGCGATGATGCTTTCGACGTCGCTCAGGTGCTTCTGAAACTGGCCGGAATGCGCCTGCTCGTTCTGGTAGTCGGCGTCATAGCTGAGCTTGTCGGCATCAAACGCCGCGTTGAAGATCAGACCGCTGCGCTCATCCTGTACCAACAGCATGTCGGCACTGGCCGAGGCTTTCGCCGACTCCGGGTCAGCGAAGGTGCGGTTCTGCAGCACCGGCAAATCGGTGACCCGATACAACTCGTGCCTCATTGCGACTCTCCCAGTAGCTGTTGCAAACGCTCGGTCACGGCCCAGAACGCCATCGGCTCATGGCTCGGATAAGGGTAATGGCCCAGGTTCAGATTCAGTCGCGCACCGCGCTCGCGCAGACGTTGTTCAACCAGTGCACGCACCGATACCGGTTGGCCGCTGGCACAATTGATCACGCCGTTGAAATCGCGCTGATGCACGATCGTGGCGAGGTAATCGGCGGCGCTGGCGATCGGCAAAAAGTCACGCAGTTGCTCGCCACCAGACATGTTGAACGACGCGTCCCCGGCATCGATCGCCCGGTCCAGCGCCGCCAGCAGACTGTTGGGGTTCTGCCCTTCGCCATGCAGGTAAAACAGCCGCGCCCACTGCAAGGTCAATGGCTGTTCCTGCTGCAGGTTTTGCAAAAACAGGTGCAACGTGTGCTTGGCCAGCCCGTAGGGATTGCTCGGCCGTGGCTCGGTGGTTTCGCTGAGCGGGCCGCTTTGCATGCCGTATTCGAAGCAGGTGCCGGTGACCAGCACTTGTTTCACGCCCGCCTCGACCGCACCTTTGATAAAGCGGTAGTCGGCCATCAGGTTGTGCTCGAAATGGAACAGTGCGCGATAGTTCGGCAAGCCCGGCCAGGCCAGATGCGCCAGCGCATCGACACCTTCGGTCAACGCGATTACGTCGAGATCGGCGGCGTGAATATCCGCTGCGACGAATTCAACGTCATTGATCCACGGCATGCCCTGCGCGGTTTCTGCGTTGCGTGCCACTGCACGAACGGTGCAACCGCGTGCCAGCAATGCCGAGACCAAATGTCGGCCAACGAAACCGGTAGCGCCTGTGACGAGGACTTTCACAGCACTTTCAACTCAGGCACGGCAATCACGAAGTGGCCATCCCACTGGCGCACTTGCGCCAGTTGCTGGCTGACTTCGTGCAGCAGGTTCCATGGCAGCACCAGCACGTAGTCCGGTTTCTCGATGTCGATCTGCGCCGGCGCGACAATCGGGATGCGGCTGCCCGGCAGAAACTTGCCCTGCTTGTGCGGATTGGCATCGGCCACCCACGCCAGCAAGTCAGGTTTGACTCCGGCGTAGTTGAGCAGTGTGTTGCCCTTCGCTGCGGCGCCATAGCCGACCACGCGTTTACCGTCAGCCTTGGCCTGCAACAAAAAGCGCAGCAGTTCATGCTTGATGCGTTCGGCGGCAGGCGCCAGGGTCGCGTAGTACTCGGCGGTTTTCACGCCCGCATCCAGTTCAGCCTGCAGTTGTTGCTGCACCGCCGGTTGTACTGCGCGACGCTCGCCGTCCTTGCGCTGGACGAAGACGCGCAGCGATCCGCCGTGAGTGCTCAACTGGCTGACGTCGAAGACTTCCAGACCGTTGCGCTCGCACAGAGTCTGCACGGCAGTCAGCGACAGATAGGAATAGTGCTCGTGATACAGCGTGTCGAACTGCGCGCCGGCCATCAGCGTCAGCAGTTGCGGGAATTCGAACGTGGCCACGCCAGTCGGTTTGAGCAGCGTGGCGAAGCCACCGAGGAAATCGTTGATGTCCGGCACATGCGCAAGCACGTTGTTGGCGGCCATCAGGTCGGCGCCCCAGCCTTCGCTGTTCAACTGCGCGGCAGTGTCGCGACCGAAGAACAGCTCACGAATCTCCAGGCCTTTTTCCCGCGCCGCTTGTGCGGTGCTGCGGGTTGGCTCGACGCCCAGGCACGGAATGCCGCGACCCGCGACGTATTGCAGCAGGTAGCCGTCATTGGCGGCGACTTCAACCACGCGGCTGTCAGCCGTCAGGCCAAAGCGCTCGACCATCTCGGCGACATAGCGCTCGGCATGCGCTAGCCAGGTGCTGGAAAACGAACTGAAGTAGGCGTATTCAGCGTCGAAAAGGCTGTCGGCACTGGTGTAATCCTCGGTCTGCACCAGCCAGCATTGCTGGCACACGGCGACCTTCAATGGCACCCATTGCTCGGCCTGCTCCAGGCGATCGGCGTGCACGTATGCATTGGACGGTGGCGAGGTGCCGAGGTCGATCAGCGGCAGGCTCAGCGGTGCGGCGCACCCACGGCAGTTCATAGACGCACTCCAGCAAAGTGTTGATCGAGCGCGGGATGGCTGGAATCACGCGCTGACAAATTATTGACAGGCAACGGCCAGGCAATCGCTAGCCGTGGATCGTTCACCGACAAGCCGCCCTCATGCTCCGGCGCGTAATCGGCGCTGTGCAGGTAAAGCAGCTCGGCGTCCTCGGTCAGGGTCTGAAAGCCGTGAGCGAAGCCGGCCGGAATCAGCAGGCTGCGACCGTCGCCAGCCTTCAGATGCTCGGCATGCCAGTGCAGAAAAGTCTCGGAGTCCGGGCGCAGATCCACCGCCACGTCCCACACCTCACCGCGCAGGCAGGTGATCAGCTTGGCTTCCGGGGCGTTGGCATTCTGGTAATGCAGACCGCGCACACTGCCCTTCTCGCGGGTGCAGGAATGGTTGATCTGACGGATATGAAACTCGCTGCCAAACGCACTCAGGCTGCCCTCGCAGAACAGTCGGGCGAAGTGTCCGCGCTGATCTTCGAAACGCTTGTGCTCGACGCTGAACAATCCGGCCAGCGGCAACGCCTTCAAGGAAAACTCGCTCACAGCGCGCCTCGGTACAGGTTCAGTTGGCCGAGGGTCACGGCGCGCATGTCATCGCCGCTCTGCCACGCCAGGTGCCAGTCGAGGGTCTGAGCCAAACATTGCTGCAAGGTCCAACGCGGTTGCCAGCCCAACACCTGACGGGCGCGACTGCTGTCCAGGCGCAACAGACCGGCCTCGTGCAATTCGCTTTTTTCGATGCGCAGACCGCGTGCCTGTGGCCAGCGGCTGGCGAGCAATTCGACCACTTCGCCGACGCTGCACATGTCCGCTTCGCTCGGGCCGAAGTTCCACGCTCCGGCATACTCCGGGCCTTGTTCGTAAAGGCCGGCGGCCAGTTGCAGGTAACCGGCCAGCGGCTCCAGCGCGTGCTGCCAGGGGCGTACGGCTTGCGGGTAACGCAGGGTCACCGGCTCGTCTGCCGTCCAGGCTTTGAGCACATCGGGAATCAGTCGCTCTGGGGCGAAATCACCGCCGCCCAACACATTGCCGGCACGCGCCGTGGCCAGGGCCAGACCGTGCTCGGCGTACTTGTCTGCCGCAAAGAAAGAGGCGGCGTAAGACTGCGCCAACAATTCACAGCAAGCCTTGCTGCTGCTGTAAGGATCATGTCCGCCGAGGGCTTCGTCTTCGCGGTACGGCCACAGCCATTCCTTGTTGGCGTAGACCTTGTCGGTGGTCACCAGTACGCAGGCGCGCACGCAACCGACCTGACGAATCGCTTCGAGCAGATTGAGCGTGCCCATCACGTTGCTGGAATAAGTGCCCAGCGGATCGCGATAGCCTTCGCGCACCAGCGGTTGAGCCGCCAGATGCAAGACGATTTCCGGCTCGGTGTCGGCGATGATTTCGAGCAAGGCGCCGAGATCACGCAGATCGCCGCGCTGATCGTTGATGCCTTCGTGGACTCGCGCCAGTTCGAACAGGCTCGGCTCAGTCGAAGGATCGAGGGAAAAACCGCTGACTTGCGCGCCGAGGCTTTGCAGCCACAGGGTCAGCCAACTGCCCTTGAAACCGGTATGCCCGGTAACCAGCACACGCTTGCCACGCCAGAAGTCCGCACTCAGGCCCATTGCTTCCATGGGGCCTCCCCGCTCTGCCACAGCGCTTCGAGGTGATTCTTGTCGCGCAGGGTGTCCATCGGATGCCAGAAGCCTTCGTGTTCAAAGGCTTTCAACTGTTCGTCCTCGGCCAGACGAGCCAAGGGTTCGGCTTCCCAGGTGGATTCGTCACCCGTGATGTACGGCAGGACTTTTGGCGAGAGCACGAAGAAGCCGCCGTTGATCCAGCCACCGTCGCCACGAGGTTTTTCGGTGAAACCGAGCACCTGATCGCCTTGACGCTCAAGGGCACCGTAGCGGCCGGGTGGCTGCACGGCGGTGACGGTCGCCAGACGACCGTGGGCTTTGTGGTAATCGACGAGCTGAGCAATGTTGATGTCGGAAACGCCGTCGCCGTAAGTGAAGCAGAACGCCTCTTCATCTTGCAGATAACGCGCGGCACGCAGCAGACGACCACCGGTCATGGTTTCCTCGCCGGTGTCGATCAGGGTGACGCTCCACGGCTCGCTGTAGTTCTGGTGCACGTCCATGCGGTTCTCGCGCATGTTGAAGGTGACGTCGGAGGTGTGCAGGAAGTAGTTGGCGAAGAAGTCCTTGATCGCATAGCCCTTGTAGCCCAGGCAGATCACGAAGTCGTGAATTCCGTGGGCGGAATACTGCTTCATGATGTGCCAGAGAATTGGCTTGCCGCCGATCTCGATCATGGGCTTGGGCTTGAGGTGCGACTCTTCACTGATGCGCGTGCCGAGGCCACCCGCCAAAATAACTGCCTTCATCGTCTCCCCTCTTGTTCTTCACCGGGCTGCGCATGGCTTCGTTGAGCGATGCGGGCCATCTGGCTAACCCTTTTGCCGCCTGCGGCGCCGCTGCGATGACCGCGAGCGCTCGTTTTATGGCGATTTGAGGAGGACTTGCAGGAAACGCGCCAGCTCCGCTGCGTCAGGTGCGCCGCGAGGCATGAAAAAGGGATGAATCCAGCAGCGGATTCATCCCTTTCATTGCGCTGCATCAACAGATTGAGCGATCAGCCAAACAGGGCGAAGCCATCGACAGTCGCCGGCAGGTCGTAGACTTGGCCGTCGGCAGTCTGCAGGTGCTCGATGTTGTTGAACCCGGCATACCACCCCGCCAGTTTCACGCCGTTGTCCGGCACACTGGTGCTGCCGTCGTTGGCGCTGTGCAGGTAGGCGTCGTCACCGATACGGGTGACGTTCAACTGGCTGGCGTTGGTGATGGTGTTGAGGATGAGCGTGTCGTTGATGTCCAGCCCGTAATCCTGAATCGTCACCAGGCCGCTGGTGTTGACCACGTAGGTGTCATCACCCTGGCCACCGTAGGCGCTGCCGCCGGAATTCGACTGGCCGGCCAGGTTGAGAATCAGCAGATCATTCCCGCCGTCGCCATTGAGCACATAGTTGCTGCCCGTAGCCGTCAGCACATCGTTGCCTTCACCGCCAAAGGCCATGCCCCGACCCAGCGTGATGGTGTCGTTGCCGTCATCGCCACTGGCCCAAGTGAACAGACCATTGCGGGCACCGACGATGACATCATCCCCCGCGCCACCCGACAGAGCGTCGGACTGCCCGGCCTTGTCCAGACCGGACGCCAGGCCGCCATAGATATGGTCATTGCCATCGCCACCGGTAATCTGGTCGTCGCCGGCCCCGCCCTCGAGGATGTTGTCGTCCGAATTGCCTTGCAGCGAATCGTTGTACTGGCTGCCGCGCAGGCCTTCGATATCGATGTAGATATCGTAGAGCGCAATTCCGCTCTGCGGCCCCCAGTTCAGAGAGGCGCTCAGGCCTTCAGCGCTGTCGTCGTAACTGACGATGTCGATACCGGCGCCGCCTTCAAAACGGTCGCCACCTGCACCGCCCAGCAACACGTCATTGCCGGCACCGGAGATGATGGTGTTGGCTTCGTCGTTACCGTAGCCGGTGAAGTCTGCAGTGCCGGTGTACGTCAGGTTTTCAATGAAGGGGTCCATGTGCATCGATGACAGGCTGGTGTACAGCTGATCGGTACCGCCCATGTAGCCCTCGACTTCCTTGATGGACACACCGACGCTGTTGATGGTGTACACATCGTCACCCGAACCACCTTCCAGCGTCACGCCGCCGACATTGGCGGTGAAATGATCAGCGAACGAAGAGCCGATAACGTGCTCCACATTCAGCAGCGTGACACCCGGCGCCCCGACACGCGGGCCGATGTCGATACTGACGCCATCCAAGGAGTGGCGATAGCTCACAGTGTCGTAGCCGTCGGCGCCATCAACGGTCATCGCGTTATCGAGCAGATACACCACGTCATCGAAGTTCGAACCCTGGATCGCTTCGATGCCGGTAAAGGTGTCTCCATCTGCAATGGTCAAGCCATCATAGTTGGTGAAGTCCTGGACGCGCACACCTTCAAGGCTGTCGGTGTAGCTGACGGTATCGTAACCATCGCCACCGACAAAGTGGTCGGCACCGGCGCCGCCCCACAGCCAGTCATTGCCCGCACCGCCGATGATCTCGTTGTCACTGGCGTTGCCGTAACCCTTGAAATCGCCGTTGCCGGTAAAGGTCAGTTTCTCGATGAACGGGTCCATCTTGATCGTGTTGAGGCTGGTGCGCAGCTCGTCGTAGCCACCGTTGTTTTCTTCAATGAGGGTCACGCCTTCGGCGTCGACGGTGTACAGATCATCACCGCCACTGCCGTCAAGCGTCACGCCACCCACGGAAGCGGTAAAGGTGTCGTTGTAGAAACTGCCAACCACCTTCTCCACCGAAACCAGCGTGTCGACCTTGCCATCAGCCCCTATGACCGTAACAACGCCAGCGCCAACCTCGACACCGACTCCCGTACTCATTCCATAATAGGTCGCCGCATCAAACCCTTCACCGCCGTCCAGCACGTCCGATCCTGCGCTGGCCAACAGTTGATCATCCGACTCCATTCCATAGAGCTCGTCATTGCCGTGGGTGCCAATCAGGACATCCGCTTCACTCGTTCCATTTACTACTGTCATTTGCTTCTTCCTTGCGTTGTTGTCGAATACGGAAATCTGTCACCTCAGATACCGGCCGGACAGGTCTTCACTGGCCGTGCCAATTGAGCACATGGAAAGGTATCGACAGAAAAATCCCGATGCTTGAGCCCGCTGCCAAAAAAGTATCCGACTTGATACAAAAACCTTTTTGCCACGCAAAAAAAAACAGGCGACTCGAAAGTCGCCTGTTTCTCATAGGGCCGTACGCGATTCGATCAATCCGCCAGCCAGCCACTCTCCCAGTAACGCAAGTTGTCGCCACGCAACACGTAGTCTCGCAGCACCACCTCACGCAACTCGTCCCCCATGCGGTAGCTGGCATCCGGGTCGGCCAGGTGCATGCGGATAGCCTGCAACCATTCATCGGTGCTGTTGGTCTTGACCCGGGTGCATGGCAGGTAACCGCGATAGGCCTCGGTGTCGGTGCAGATCACCGGGTAGCCGCAGGCGCCGTACTCCAGCAGACGCAGGTTGCTCTTGCAGTCGTTGAAGATGTGGAATTCCAGTGGCGCCAACGCCAGATCGAGATTCAGGCTTGCCAGTTTGGCCGGGTACACTTCCAACGGGATTACCCCGTGGAATTCATGCATGTACGGACGCAGATCATCCGGGCACATGCCGAAAAACACCCAGTCGACTTCGTTGGCCAGCTCACGCACGACATCGGCGATCACCGCCAGGTCGCCGTGGTGACTGGTGCCACCGCCCCAGCCGACCCGCGGTTTTTTCGAAGTGCGGCGCTGGCTGCGCAGGCCGGTCCAGAGATTCTGGGCAAGCATGTTGGGAACAACGCGAATGTCGTGGTGCATGTCCGACAGCGCATTGGCCAATGGCTGGGTCGATACCACCACGCGATCGCACAAGCCGATTGCCTGGCGCACCATGCGTTCCATCTCCTGCTTGTTGGGCATGTTGCGGATATGGGCATTGCGATGGGGAACGTCGATCACATAGTCATCGAGTTCAAAAATCCGCCGGGCATGGCAGAACTTCTTCAACGGCGGGATTTCATCGATCGCACCTTGCGAGTAGCGCCCTTGCAGAACGATGACGTCCGGTGACTGACGCTCGATTTCAATGATCGACGGCAAGCCGTAGCGAATGCAGCCTTCAGCGCGGTTGGCCGCTTCCAGCTCGATCAGCGGCTGACTCATGCGGTAGTGACCAATGGCAGATGCATTGATCGGCACGGCGAGTACGTTGGGCAATTGCGGTCGCGAAAAAGCCGTCCAGCCGGTGCGCAAACCCGGCTCAAGACTGAAACTCGTCGCACCGACACCCTGCAATGACAGGTTGACGTTGAAGGCTGGATCACGGGCAATACGCGACAACCAGCGCGTGTAGAAGGTCTCCTTCTCATGCATGTGCTGCTGGCCTTCTTCGGCTGTCGCATCGACAGTTGGCCGCACCCCCTGGGCCAGTAAGGCATATGGCGTCCACACCACCAGATAACCTTCCTGGCCAATGCGCAGACACAGGTCGACGACATTGAGCGCCTGCTTAAAATCCTGCTCATCGAGCCCTGCGACAGACTCGAAAACGGCCTTGCGCACCATCACGCAATCACCGCCGACGGCACTCAGGTCATGGGTCGCCTGCAGCCGGAACATGTAGCCGTCGGACTGCAGCGACTGCCCATAAAATGGCAACCCGACGGCTCCTTGCAGGCCGAGGATCATGCCGGCATGCAATACGTAACCGTCCGGGTTGAACAACTTGGCGCCGACCACGCCGACTTCCGGGCGTTGCGCCTGATTGAGCAGTTCGTCCAGCCAGTCAGTGTGGGTGATCACCGAGAAGGTATTGAGCAGCAGCACGTACTCGCCACGGGCCTGCGTCACCGCACAGTTATGCAGGGCCGCCATGTTGTCATGCTGCGGGTAGCTCAGGACGCGAATCCGCTCGCCCCCCAGCTGCGCCATGCCGTCCAGCCATGCCAGCGCCTCGGCGCTTTCACTGCCGTTGTCGACCAGCAACAACTCGTACTCGGAGTAAGCGGTTTTCTCCAGCACGGTCTCGACACAGCGCTGCAAGGCAGCGGTCTGATCGCGCGTGATGATGATGATCGACACACGCGGACGCCGGGCGTGCTGATAGTCGACTCGATTGAGCAACTCGCAACTGCCACGACGAATGCCGTGAGCAATCCCCATACGCTGCAGATGCGCTTCGAGCACCCGTGGATTCTGTTCGATCACCGCCGGCTCAGCCAGCCACCCAGACAGATCGAAAGGCGATTCAAGCAGGACTTCGGCAACGTGCCCGACCACCTGCGGACCTTCGCTCTCGACCATTCGCCACAGCATGTCGTGAGGCGCCAGCTCGGCGAACGTCGTATCGAATCCACCGAGCGCCAGGAAACGTTCGCGCTTGAACACCAAGGCACGCCCGACATACGGATAACTGCGCATGAGGTCGAGGTTGAAATCCGGTTTGAACGCGGGCTCTGCCGATTCGCCATCGCGCAGGCTGCCTTCATCGCTGTACATGCAGCTCAGCCATGGCGAATGCGCAATGCGGTCAGCCATGACCAGCAAGGCCGGCATTACCAGACGGTCCCCAGCCTGTAACAGGTAAAACCAGTCGGCACCTTCGAGTTGCGGCAACAGTGCGTTGATCTGCCCCAACCCGTCATCCTGCAACGGCATACGGAACACTCGCCCATCCAGCATGGGAACGGAGCAGGAGGCGGACAACAGCAGAATCAGCTCCGGCGGATAGTCCTGGGCTGCGAGTGCTTCCAGCGTCCGTTCGACGCCATCGCGACTGCCCTGGGCATCCATGATGATCGGCACAATTCGCGGCTGCTGCGGCCAGGCGGCCAGAGTTTCCGGGAGCAACTTGCGCTGCCCTTCGGTCAGACTGCGGCATTGCAGCCAGTGCGCATAAAGTTCGGCGAAACTCCAGCTATCGATACCGACACACCACTCCTGGCGACTCTGTTTGGTGCCTAGCGTTCGGCTCAGCGGCAGCTCTTCCCAGACACGCGGTGATTCGTCAGCCTTGGTCAGCTGGATATAACGAACCCAGCCCGGGGCAGGTGCAGATTCACCGCTGCGAGCCTTGAGCATTTGCAGAATCCACTCGCGCTCGACCTCAACCGCGTCTTTCATCGGTTGCTGCGCACTCAGACGTTCCGGGTAGAGCCGTTCGGCGCTGAGCACATTATTGGACACCGCCAGATTGCCGCGCCGCAGCAGGCAAACGTACAGGGCGAAATCCAGGGTCGCGACAAAGCAGTGGCCCTCTTGAGTCAGCACCGGCAACAGCTCGACGAGATCCGCACGTCGAAACAAGGCATTGGTGAAACCGCCCAGCACATTGACCGGGAATTTTTCAAAAATGCCCAGCAGGTCGTCACCCTTGAACAGACCGCTGTGGGGTGACAAAGAAGTGTTTTCCAAGCGCGCCGGCAGGATGATGTCGTTGGCGTCCCAGAACAGACGCTGAGCCAGCACCAGGCTGACTTCCTCGCGCAACATCTCGTGCGCCTGCTGCTCGATGCAGGCAGCATAGAGATGGTCATCGTCACAGAGGAACTTGACGAATTCGCCCTGCGCCTGATCGAGGCACGCCTTGAGGTTGCCGACCATGCCCAGGGTGCGCGGGTTGCGCACATAACGCACGGCAACACCGGACTGCTCAGCCACGACGGTGACAATCCCTTCGATCTGCTGGCCCCGACTGTCGTCGCAGACAATGATCTCAAGGTGCGCGTATGTCTGACTGACAGCACTGTTCAATGCCCGCTCGAAGAAACGCGGATTGAAGGCGGGAATAACGAGGCTGACAAGAGGAAGTGAATTCACGGCGGGCTCACAGGCGGTACGAGCCCGCTCGGAAAAGCGAGCCCTTGATACCGCTAAAAAACAAAACTGAGGGACAAGGCAACCGGGCGCTTACGCGCCCGTTGGCGTCAGATCTTGTTGAACAGACCCAACTGACTGATCTTGCTGAACGCCAGTTGTGCAGCCTGCAGCATGGTTTGTTGCAAGGTCAGGCGCGTCATCACTTCAGCCGGATCCGAATCGCGGATCGAACCTTGAGTGGTGGTGTTCGCGGTACTCAAGCTGTCGTTCGTGGAGGCTTGCATATCCAGCGCCTGGCCGCGAGCACCAATTTCGGTGACCGCGGTGCCGATTTGATTGCTGGCCGCATCGATGTTGCCGATACCTGCCTCCATCGCGCCCTGGAATTGTTGCTTGGCCACCGGATCACCATCGATCGGTGTGTTCAGTGCGGTGATCATCTGACCCAGGGTATCAAGCACGTTCTGGGTCTGGTGATCGTTCGATCTGATCGAAAACTGATCGCCGGCGGCCGGCGCAGCGCCCAGCGCGAAAGTGACGCCCGCAGCAGTAGCATTGCTACCCACGACAGTCCCCGAGGACACGGGTTTGCTGTCGGCAGTGACCGGCGCTGCGTACAGATCGAAAGCGGTGGCGCTGGTGAACTTGAGGACTGCGCCACCCTGCGGGAAGGCTGCCGTGTACGCTGCCTCGTCGGTGATGCTGGACCCCGTGATCACCGCAGTCGACGAGTTGCCAGGGCTGCGCGTGGTGGAAAACGAATCCGGCGCAGTCGACAGCAGGAAGCTGTGGCCGGCAATGACCGCGTCCGGGTTGGTGTCACCGGTCTTCAGGTTGATGTTCAGCTTCATGTCGACGCCACGGAAGCTGACCGTCTGGTTGGCACCGCTACTGTTACTGACCAAGCCGTTCTGGCTTGCTTCAGCAGTCACATCGTTGCCCAAGGCATCAGTGATTTTCAGTTGGGTGCTGCTGAGGAAGCTGACGGTGTAAGGCTGGCCAGCGGTGAACTTGGAGTCATAGGTGGCGGCTGTGCCGACTGTACCGTTGGACAGCACGACGCGCCCGTCATCCACGGCTGGCGCGGTCATGGTGACGTTGGTACGCGCGGTATTGATGGTCTGCTGGAAAGCAGCCCAACCAGTGGTGTTGGTGCCGACCGTCATGCCATCACCGATGCCCAGGTTGATCGTGGTCTGATCACCGTTGTAGGAATAGGTGCCGTCAGCATTCTGCGAGTACGGCGCAGTATCAGTTTTCGAACCGGAGAACAGGTAGTTGCCGCCAGCATCCTTGGCGTTCATCAGGCCCAGCACTTGTTGCTGGATCTGGCCCAGTTCCGAAGCGTAAGCCTGGCGATCCTTGTCGGTGGCCGTGCCGTTGTTGGCGGCGAGAGCGAGTTCCTTGGCGCGCGCCAACGCGGTGGTGATTGAATCCAGCGTGGACTCTTGCACGTTCAATGCACTTTTGGTGGTGTCGACGTTGGTCTTGTACTGATCCAGCATTGCGGCCTGTTGACCCAGCTGCAGCAAGCGCCCGGCACCGACCGGATCATCGGCCGCGGTGTTGATGCGCTGCAGGCTGCTCGCCTCGCTGGCGGTGGCAACGGCCTTGTTGAAATTACGCTGATAGTCCGACGCTTGCGTGCCGTAATACTGGGCGGTGGAAATGCGCATGAATTACGACTCCTTAAAGGCTGTTAATCAGTGTGGCGAAAGTTTCCTGCGCAGCTTTGATGATCTGCGAAGACGCTGTGTAGTACTGCTGGTATTTGACCAGGTTGCCGGTTTCTTCGTCCAGGTTGACCCCGGACAACGAGTCGCGAGCACCTTTGGCGTTATCCAGAATCGCCGTGGTGGCCGCGCTGTCGGACTTGCCTTGGGCGGTCTTGGTACCGACGTTGGTGACCAGCTTGTTGTAGGCGTCTGTCAGGCTGATGCCCTTGCTCGCCGAACCGGTGTCGACGGTCTGTTGCGTTTGCAGGCCAACCAGGGCCTGCGCATTGCGATTGTCCGAGGACGCCGCACCGGTCAGGTTCATGGTGAAGGTTTCGCCGGACTTCGGCGTGCCGCCGACGGTAGTCTGCACCGTGAAGGTCTTCTGTACGTTCGGCGTGACGGTTGTGTCCATCACCGGGTTGCCGCTGGCATCGACGACGCCGACTTGCAGGTTCAGCGTGTTCGATTGGCCAGGAACGATCGTGCCGGTGCCAATGGTTGCCCCCTTGGCATCCACCAGGTTGTACGACTGGCTGCCACCGCTCGCCGCGCCGAACACCAGCTTGACCGGCGTCGAGTTCTTCAAAGCCGCCTGCATATCAGCCTGGGCAGTCGGGTTGTAGATATCAATCTTGTCGCTGAGCGTCGGCTGAGTGTAAGTCCCCAGGCCGGCAGCGCTGGCCACGCCGGTCAACGGACCTGCCGCAGCAATTTTCTTCGGATCGGTGAGCACCGTCTGGATGCTTGTGGCCGCATTACGGGTCGGAGTCACTTTAAAGGTGTCACCGGCGCTCAACGCACCACCATTGAGTGCGAGGGTGAAACCGTCGATCACTGGCGGCGGATTGGTCGTAGTGCTGAAGGCGCCCAGGTCGGTACCGTCAGAACGCTTGACGGTGTAGTCAGTGGCGCTGGTGAACGTTACCTGATAATCGCTGGTGGTCAGCTTGCCGGTGTCCTTGATGGTGACATCGAGGTTGCCCGAACCTGCACTGTTACCCGACTGCGCGATGCTGCGCTGACTGATCAGTGCGGCACTGTTGATGTTGTTGAAAATCGCCGCGCCGAAGTCACCGTTCTTGTCGATGCCTTGGGCTTGCTGGCTGTTGACTTGATCAGCGATCACCAGCGCCACTCGGCCCAACTCGTTGAGTGACGGGTCAAGGACTTCTTTGCGGTAAGTGAGCAGGCCGCCAATTTCGCCACCGCTCATCGCCGAAGTGATGTCGATGGTGCTCGAACCGCGATCCATCTGGATGGCCATGCGCGACGGATCGGTTTTGCTCGCGACCATGCTCAGCGTGTTGGTGGTGTTGCCGATCACCAGCGGCTGACCGCTGCCAATGTAGACGTCGAAACTGGTGCCACGCTCAACAACCTGTGCGCCCGTCAGTTCGGAGAGCTGGCGAACGGCTTCGTTACGGCTGTCCAGCAGATCGTTCGGCGCGCCCCCGCTGGTGGAGATCTCACCGATCTTCTGGTTCAGATTGGCAATCGAAGTGGCCAGTTTGTTCACCTGGCCCGTCATGTCGCCAAGGCTGCCGTTGATGGTGGTGTTCTGATCGTTGAGCTGTTTGGCGATGGTATTGAAACGACTGGTCAGCGCCTGAGCCCCCGTCAGCACCGATTGACGCGAGGTATCATCGGTCGCCGACGTCGAAACGCCCTGCATCGTCGTGAAGAATTTTTGCAGCACACCGGTCAGGCCGGTGTTGGTGTCCGACAGCATGGAGTCCAGCGGCGTAGCCTGGGCCAGAAAAGAGGCCGACTCGCTGTCGAGCGAGGTTGCTGTGTGCAGTTGGCTTTCCAGATATGAGTTATACACCCGGCGCACGTCAGCCAGGGTCGTGCCCGTACCAATGAAAACAGTGCCGAACTGCTGCGAGGATTTGGTGCCCTGCACGGTTTGCTGACGTGAATAACCGGCGGTGTCGACGTTGGCAATGTTGTTGCCTGTCGTAGCCAAAGAGGACTGGCTGGCCGACAGTCCCGACATCCCGATATTGAGCAAACTCATGGTTCAGACCTTATACCTTGTGCCTTATAAAGGCGTGGTGGATACACCCGCCGCAGCGTAGTTTTGGAAACTGTTCATCTGCTTGGCAATCTGCGAAATCTTGTTTGCGTAGTTCGGGTCGGTGGCGTAACCGGCCTTTTGCAACTCGCGTACAAACTGTTCTGGGTTATCGGCCGACTTCAGCACATCTTGATAGCGATTATTGCTCTGCAGCAAAGTCACCAGATCATGGAAGCTGTCCTTGTACGAGGCGTAGGAACGGAACTCGGCCGTCTCCTTGACCATCGCGCCATTACGGAACTCGCTGGTGATTGCCCGGGCCGAATCACCCTTCCAGTTACTGCTGGCCTTGATGCCGAACAGGTTGTGGCTGCTACTGCCATCCTGTGCGCGCATGACCGATTTGCCCCAACCGGTTTCCAGTGCCGCTTGCGCCACCAGATAACGTGGATCGACACCGATACGGTCAGCCGCTTCCTTGGCCATGGGCAGCATGGTGTTGACGAATTCGTCGGCGGAGCTGAAGGCTTTCTTCGCCGGGGCCAGCGGAATCTGTGCCACCGCACGGCCGTAAACCTGCATCTGCCCGCCGGAAGCCTTATCGGCCTCGGCGCGTGCCAGCCAGTCGCCGTTGTACAACGGACCTGCGCCAGTGGTGGCGGCCGTCGTAGCGCGCTGTGGCAATTGTGTCGCGGCGTTCGTCGCAGTGGCCGACGGCACCAGACCCGCGAGCAGGCGATCAGCCAGTTTCGGTGGCAAAGCCAAACGCCGCTGATTGATCAATGCCATGTCGTTGCGATGGTCCAGTTGCGTGTTCGGCGCATTGACTGAACGCGAGGCCCACAATGGACGTTCGCCATTGAGTCGCGACAACGGGCCATGGGTGGCGACCGTGCCAGCGGCAATCGGCGTTGCCACGGCAGCAGCCTTGGCTTTGGCTTCTTCCTGCTTGGCGGCGGACGCGGCCGCCGCCTCGCCGGACGCCAGGGGCTTGTTCTTCGACATCTGGCGCATCAGCACGTCGGCCAGACCGATACCACCGCCCTCGCGGGACAGCGACACCGCCAGTTGCTGGTCGTACATTTCCTGATACTGCTTGGCCGCCGGCGTGTTGAGCGGATTGTCCTGCCCCAGCGCCTCGGTGGCCGAACGCATCGACTTGAGCATCTCGCCGAGAAACAGCGACTCGAACTCCTGCGCCACTTTGCGCATGTTCGCATCGCTGTCCTTGTCGCCAACCTTGAGCTGGTTCAGGCGATTGAGGTCAGAGTAAGAACCCGAATCGCTGCTACTGACCAGCCCGCTCTTGCGCATGTCCATGGTCGTCGTCCTCAGATCACGATCAGGTCGGCTTGCAACGCGCCGGCCTGCTTCAGTGCTTCAAGGATCGCCATCAAGTCACCCGGCGCCGCGCCGACCTGGTTCACCGCCCGGACGATCTCGTCGAGGGTGGTGCCCGGGCCGAACTTGAACATTGGCTTGGCTTCTTGCTGGGCATTGACCCGCGAGCGCGGCACAACGGCAGTCTGGCCGTTGGACAACGGGCCCGGCTGGCTGACGATCGGGTCTTCGGTGATGGTCACGGTCAGGCTGCCGTGTGTCACGGCGGCTGGCGAGACTTTCACGTTCTGACCGATGACGATGGTGCCGGTACGCGAGTTGATGATGACTTTGGCCACCGCCTGACCGGGGTCGACTTCAAGGTTTTCCAGAATCGACAGATAGTCGACACGCTGGCTCGGGTCGAGCGGTGCGGTGACGCGAACCGATCCACCATCAACGGCCTGCGCCACACCAGGGCCGAGCATGTCGTTGATCTTGTCGACGATGCGCTTGGCAGTGGTGAAGTCAGAACGATTGAGGTTCAGCGTCAGGCTGTTGCCCTGGTTGAAACCACTCGGCACCGAACGCTCCACCGACGCACCGCCAGGAATACGACCGGCCGACGGAACGTTGACAGTGATCTTCGAACCGTCGCGACCTTCGGCATCAAAACCGCCCACCACCAGGTTGCCCTGAGCGATGGCGTAGACATTACCGTCGATACCCTTGAGCGGCGTCAGCAGCAACGTGCCGCCGCGCAGGCTCTTGGAGTTACCGATGGACGAAACGGTGATGTCGACTTGTTGACCCGGTTTGGCAAACGCAGGCAGATCGGCACTCACCGACACCGCCGCGACGTTTTTCAACTGCACGTTGCCCGACCCTGCCGGCACCTTGATGCCGAACTGCGAGAGCATGTTGTTGAAGGTCTGCAGGGTGAACGGCGTTTGCGTCGTCTGGTCACCGGTGCCATTCAGCCCGACCACCAGGCCATAGCCGATCAACTGGTTGGAACGCACGCCGGAAATGCTGGCGATGTCCTTCAACCGTTCGGCTTGTGCATTGAAGGCCGCCGACAACAAAAACGCGGCCACCATAAGGCTTCTGAAATTCAACGTAGCCACCTAGAAAGGGAACAGCGGGCTGAGGAAGAAACGGTCGAACCAGCCTGGCTGACTCGCATCGGCAAACGAGCCGGTGCCCGAGTAGGTGATGCGCGCATCGGCGACACGGGTCGACGACACGGTGTTGTCAGTGGCGATGTCATCGGCACGTACCAGACCGGCGATCCGCACCAGCTCATCGCCGGTATTGAGGGTCATCCACTTCTCGCCGCGCACAGCGATGATGCCATTGGGCAGCACGTCGGCCACGGTCACGGTAATCGAACCGGTCAGGCTGTTGCTCTGGCCGGACTTGCTGTCGCCCTTGGTCGCGCGGTCGCCGCTGTAGCCGACATCCAGGCTCAGATCAGTACTGCCCAACGGGTTGTTGAGGGTACCGCTGCCGCCAAACAACGAAGTCAGGCCGATGCCGGTCTTGCTGTTCTTGGCCACTTGCGAGTTGGCGTTTTTGCTCGCCTGGGTTCTCTCGTTCAGGGTGATGGTGATGATGTCACCGACCCGGAACGCCTTGCGGTCGCTGTACAGGTTCTGCTCGAAGCCGGCCTGATAGATCGAGCCGTTGTTGGCAGCCGCTGGCAACGGCGTGCGCGGCAACACCGGAGCGTAGTAAGGGTCATTGGGCTTGGGCGTCGGAGCGACGCAGCCCGCGAGCGAGACGACTCCACTCAATGCCAGAACAGATACGAAGCGATTCATGACCCTACCTCACGGTGTTGCAGGCGACCTCATGGCCGCCTCATAGACTTGATTACAGATTCTGCGTTACGAACGAGAGCATCTGGTCGGCGGTGGAGATCACCTTGGAGTTCATCTCGTAAGCGCGCTGAGTGGTGATCATGTTGACCATCTCTTCAACGGTGCTGACGTTGGAGGTTTCCAGGGTGTTCTGCAGCGTGGTGCCGAAACCGTTCAGGCCCGGCGTACCGACTTGCGGTGCACCCGACGCAGCGGTTTCCAGGAACAGGTTGTTACCCACCGCTTGCAGACCGGCCGGGTTGATGAAGTCGGCGGTTTGCAGGTTGCCGATCACCTGGGATGCCGGGTTACCGGCAACGGTGATCGAGACGGTGCCATCACGACCGACAGTGAAGGTCTGCGCATCGTTCGGGATGACGATGGCGGGTTCCAGGGCGAAACCGCTGGCATTGACGACCTGGCCATTGGAATCGAGGTGGAAAGTACCGTCACGGGTGTAGGACGTGGTGCCGTCCGGCTGCAGAATCTGGAAAAAACCGCGACCATCAACGGCCAGATCCAGCGGCTGCTCGGTGGTTTGCAGGCTACCGGCGGTGAAGTTTTTCTGCGTACCGACGATACGCACACCCGTACCCACTTGCAGACCCGACGGCAGCTCGCTGTCCTGAGTCGACTGGGCGCCTGGCTGACGCTTGATCTGATACAGCAAGTCCTGGAACTCGGCGCGATCACGTTTGAAACCCGTGGTCGAGACGTTCGCCAGGTTGTTGGAAATGGTCGTCAGGTTGGTGTCCTGGGCGGACAGACCTGTTTTGGCAACCCATAGAGCCGGAAGCATTCGATTCTCCTCGTGCGCCTGTTTTACGGCGCGACGTTCTGATAATTAGCTGATCTGCAAGACCCGAGCCATGGCCTGGTCGTCGTCTTTGGCGGTGTTCATCATCTTGACGTGCAACTCGAACTGCTTGGCCAGGGCCAGCACCGATGTCATCTCTTCCACGGCATTGACGTTGCTCGACTCCAGGAAACCCGACACCAGTTTGACATTGGCATCGGCCGGCGCAGGCTTGCCGTCCTTGGTGTAAATCGAGCCATCGAGGCCCTTGTTCATGTTCTTGATGTCCGGGTTGACCAGTTTGATCCGGTCCACCTCTGCCATGACGCGCGGGCCTTCGCCCATCGCACGAATACTGATGGTGCCGTCTTCACCGACTTCGATCTTCTGCTCGGGCGGCACGGCGATCGGACCGCCATTGCCCATCACCGGCATGCCGTTGCCGGCGCGCAGTACGCCGAGGGCATCGACATTGAGGCTGCCGGTGCGCACGTAGCTTTCGCCACCGTTCGGGTTCTGCACGGCGATCCAGCCATTGCCGGCCACGGCGACGTCGAGGTCACGGCCGGTCTGCACCAGCGAGCCTGGGGTGAAATCAGTAGCGGGACGTTCGCTCATGGCATACGCACGCGCCGGAAAGCTGTCACCGAACACCGGCATCGAACGCGCCTGCTCCAGGTCGCGCTGAAAACCGTTGGTGGAGATGTTCGCCAGGTTGTTGGCATGCGCCTTTTGCGCCAGTGCGTTCTGGCTGGCGCCGGTCATTGCCACATAAAGGTACTTGTCCACACTCTTTCCTCTGCATGCCGGACGTTTGCCGCCCACCGCTGTACTGCTGAGCCATAAGCAATTTGCAGACCAACTTTTTTCTGGCGGCTTCAGGCCCGGCAAACAAAGGACTTGAGGGGTTTTGCGCGAACGGGAGAAATGTATCGAAGTCGAAAAACCGGCGGTGTTATGCCGGTAGGTGGCAAAGCCTGGCGCTGAGGTTGTCGGCACAAACGCCTTCGCGAGCAAGCTCGCGCCCACAGCGATTGCATTGCAAATGTGCAAGCAGGCTTGCTCGCGAAGAGGCCATCATTACCCACACATGTTTGGGCTATGAATCGGTTTTACCGACTTCATACTCCCGCAACTTATTGGCAATGGTCGTATGCGAAACCCCCAACCGCTTGCCTAATTGCCGACTGCTCGGATGCTCGGAATACAACCGCTCCAGCACTGCTTTCTCAAAGCGCCCGACAATCTCGTCCAAACCACCCTCCAGCGAAAAATCGCCAAGCGGCTGACGCACGCCGTAATCCGGCAGACGAATATGCTCAGCCTTGACCGTGCCGCCATCACACAGCGAAACAGCCTGGAACAGCACGTTTTCCAACTGCCGCACATTGCCCGGCCAATGGTAATGGCTGAGCCGGTCCATCGCCGCCGGTGCCAGTTTGGGCAGCGAACACCCGATCTGCCGACTGGCCTGATCGAGGAAGTGCTCCACCAGCGGCGTCAAGCCATCGAGGCATTCACGCAACGGTGGAATGTGCAGCGAAAGCACGTTCAAGCGGTGATACAAATCCTGGCGAAACTCACCGCGCGCGCACAGCTCCGACAAGTCGACCTGCGTGGCGCAGATCACCCGCACATCCAGATAAACCTCTTCGTCGCTGCCGACCCGACGGAAACAGCCATCCTGCAGAAAACGCAGCAACTTCACCTGCAAACGCGGGCTCATCTCACCGACGCCATCGAGAAACAAGGTGCCGCCCGCCGTCAGCTCCAGCAGCCCGAGTTTGCCTTCGGCGCGCGCACCTTCGAAAGCACCCGGGCCATAGCCAAACAGCTCGGTCTCAGCCATCGACTCCGGCAGCCCCGCACAATTGAGCGCCATCAACGGCGACTGCCCACGCGGACTGGCGAGGTGGCAGGCGCGCGCCAGCAACTCCTTGCCCGTGCCGGTCTCACCCTCTATCAATAAAGGTGCGTCCAATGGCGCCATGCGTCGCGCCTCGCGCACCACCGCGGCCATGACTTTCGAGCTTTGGAAGATGCTGTCGAACCCGCGCAACTCTTGTTTGCGCACGTTATAGATGCGCTCGCCGACGCGGTCGGCGCGATGCAACGTCAACACCGCACCAGCCATGGCTTCGCTGTCGTCGTGCTCTGATTGCAGCGGTGCGATGTCGGCCAGAAAGACGTCACCCTTGACCTTGACCCGCATACCGTTGATTCGCGATTTGTTGGCGCGCACCAGTTCCGGCAAATCGAAATCCTCGGCATAGCGCGAGAGCGGAATCCCCGGCACCTCATCAACCCGTACGCCCAGCAACTGTGCCGCCGCCCGGTTCGCCGCGACAATCGAGCCGCCCATGTCGATCGACAGCACCGGGAATTCCAAGGCGCCGAGCAAGGCATTCAACTCCATGTGCCGTCGCTCGCTGGGCATCAGCCCTACTCGCTTGACCCCGAACACCCCGGCAATCGCCTCGAACTTCGGCCGCAGCGCCTGGAACTGGATATTGATCAGGTTGGGACAATGCAGATAGATCGCGTTGCCGTGCTCACCACCGACCTCGCCGCGCGCGACGTTGATTCCGTAAGCCACCAGCAGGTTGAGGATGTCGCGCAAGATACCGATGCGGTTCTGGCAGTGGACTTTGATGCGCATAGAAAAGGCCTGACAAGGATGAGGTTGAACACAACCCCTGTGCAAGCAAGCGGCTCCCACAGGGTTTTGCGGCGCACCCTGGTCTCACTTTTCTGTCGAGGCGCGCAGATAGTCGTCAAGATTATGTGACACCCAATAGCCTTTTCAAACCTGAAAATCGCAGCAAACGCGAAGCAGACTACAATCCGTAACGAATACTTTACGAAAATCGACGATCTTTCCTACAAGGACGCCATTCAACCCGCTGCAAATCAACACGCTCTCGAGTCATTCTGAGTCCATCGCTGGACATAACAAGAACGAATTCCCCTAGCAGGAGAGCAGCATGAAGCAGACGCAATACGTGGCCCGCGAGCCCGATGCGCAAGGTTTTATCGACTACCCCGCCGAAGAACACGCGGTGTGGAACACGCTGATCACTCGCCAACTGAAAGTGATCGAAGGCCGTGCGTGCCAGGAATATCTGGACGGTATCGAACAACTCGGCCTGCCCCACGACCGCATTCCGCAACTGAGCGAAATCAACAAGGTGCTCGGTGAAACCACTGGCTGGCAGGTCGCTCGCGTCCCGGCACTGATTCCCTTCCAGACGTTCTTTGAACTGCTCGCCAGCAAGCAATTTCCGGTGGCCACGTTTATTCGTACCCGCGAAGAACTCGACTACCTGCAAGAGCCGGACATTTTCCACGAGATTTTTGGTCACTGCCCGCTGCTGACCAACCCGTGGTTCGCTGAATTCACCCACACCTACGGCAAACTCGGCCTGCAAGCGACCAAGGAAGAGCGCGTGTACCTGGCGCGCCTGTACTGGATGACCATCGAGTTCGGCCTGGTCGACACCCCGCAAGGCAAGCGGATCTACGGCGGCGGCATCCTGTCCTCACCGAAAGAAACCGTTTACTGCCTGTCGGACGAACCTGAGCATCAGACATTCGATCCGCTGGAAGCCATGCGCACGCCGTACCGCATCGACATTCTGCAACCACTGTACTTTGTCCTGCCAAACCTCAAGCGCCTGTTCGACGTGGCCCATGAAGACATCATGGCCATGGTCAGACAAGGCATGCAGTTGGGTCTGCATGCACCAAAATTTCCGCCGAAACCAAAAGCGGCGTGAACCGTGGCTTTTGCTTACAAGTGAGTCTGTCCGTTAGCGCCACTTTGGTTTAGCGTGGCGCAATTGACGACCGTTATAAAAAAAACACTCGATTCAGGAATCCAACCATGTCCACTTTGAACCAAGCCCACTGCGAAGCCTGCCGCGCCGATGCGCCACAAGTCAGCGACGAAGAACTGCCGATCCTGATCAAGCAGATCCCTGACTGGAACATCGAAGTACGCGACAGCATCATGCAGCTGGAGAAAGTCTTCCTGTTCAAGAACTTCAAACATGCACTGGCCTTCACCAACGCCGTCGGCGAAATCTCCGAGGCCGAAGGTCACCACCCGGGCCTGTTGACCGAGTGGGGCAAAGTCACCGTGACCTGGTGGAGCCACTCGATCAAAGGCCTGCACCGCAACGACTTCATCATGGCCGCACGCACCGACGAAGTGGCCAAGACCGCAGAAGGACGCAAGTAATGCACTTCGACGCCATTGGCCGGGTACCCGGCGACCCGATCCTCGGTTTGATGGAGGCGTATGCGCAGGACAGCAACCCGCGCAAATTCGACCTGGGTGTTGGCGTCTACAAGGATGCCCAAGGCCTCACGCCAATCCCCGAGGCAGTGAAGATCGCCGAGGCACGGCTGGTCGAAAGCCAGGACACCAAAACCTACATCGGCGGCCACGGCAATCCGTTGTTTGGCAAAGTCATCAATGAGCTGGTACTGGGTGCTGACTCGAAGTTGATCGCCGAACAACGCACCGGCGCTACTCAGACCCCGGGCGGCACCGGTGCCCTGCGCTTGGCCGCCGACTTCATCGCGCAGTGCTTGCCGGGCAAAGGCGTATGGCTGAGCAACCCGACCTGGCCGATCCACGAAACCATTTTCGCGGCGGCCGGCGTCAAGATCAGTCACTACCCGTATGTGGGCAGCGATAACCGTCTCGACGTCGAAGCCATGCTCGCAGTGCTCAATGAAGCACCGAAGGGCGATGTGGTGCTGTTGCATGCGTGCTGCCACAACCCGACCGGTTTCGACCTGAACCACGACGACTGGCAGCGCGTGCTGGACGTCGTGCGCCGTCGCGATTTGCTGCCGCTGATCGACTTTGCCTACCAGGGCTTTGGCGATGGTCTGGAGCAAGACGCGTGGTCGACCCGCTTGTTCGCCGCGCAACTGCCGGAGTTGCTGATCACCAGTTCCTGCTCGAAGAACTTCGGCCTGTATCGCGACCGCACCGGCGCGCTGATCGTCTGCGCGAACACCGCCGACAAGCTCATCGACATTCGCAGCCAACTGGCCAACATCGCCCGCAACCTGTGGTCGACCCCACCGGATCACGGCGCAGCCGTTGTAGCGACCATCCTTGCCGATCCGGAGCTGAAAAGCCGCTGGGCCGACGAAGTGGAGGCCATGCGTTTGCGTATCGCGCAATTACGCAGCGGTTTGGTCGAGGCGCTGGAGCCCCATGGTCTGCGTGAGCGTTTTGCGCACATTGGCGTGCAGCGCGGAATGTTCTCTTACACCGGCCTGTCACCCGAGCAAGTGAAACAACTGCGCGAGCAACACAGCGTTTACATGGTCAGCTCAGGCCGGGCGAACGTGGCCGGTATCGACGCCACGCGCCTCGCCTTGCTGGCACAAGCGATCGCTGACGTCAGCAAATAGATCCAGCCACACAAACCGCTGTGGGAGCGGGCTTGCTCGCGAAGGCGCAGTGTCAGTCGACAATTAAGTTGCCTGATACACCGCCTTCGCGAGCAAGCCCGCTCCCACATTTACGTTGCGGTGATCTTTGTTTTTGCTCCCCCTGCGGCCATTTGTCGCAATAATTCGAATTAAAAGTCTGATTGTCATTTTTCCTGCTGTATCCTGCTCAGGCTTTCAAAAAGCGCGGATCTACCAGATCTATCAACAGACTTAGCGAGGAGCGCAACCATGCACGAGATTCCTAATCTCCCCTTCCCAAGCCTGCACGTACCTGAGCAGACGACCACGCAACAAGCCGGCGCGGGGCAGCCCGAACCGAAAGAAGCCGTTGAGAGCCGTCCGGCCGACAGCGAAGAGTAACCCCGCCGTACAGACCGTGTGGAAAGCGCTAACATGCGCTTTCCACACTGCCTGAAACCCCGAGCCCGCCATGACCGACGAATTCTCCGAAAGCCAAGCCGCCGTTCTGATCGGTGCCACCGAGAAAATGATCGAAATCTGGAGTCGGCTCTCCCCCGAGAAGCAAGCCGCCCTGCTCGCCCGTTTCGGCAGCGAAGAGAACGCACTTGCCGCACTGGTCACCACGCAACTGGTCGCCCCCGCCAAACCCTGAAACCGTCGACCGGCAAATAGTTTTACTTTTCCCCGCCCCTGAAACGTTCGCGCCGGTATCATGAGCAGCCTATCTAATCTGCTGCTCCCGTGGACCTTTACCCATGTCGTTCTCTATGTCAGAGCCCCAGCGCCCCCTGGCGGTCACGCTGCAAGTCGTTTCCATCGTCCTCTTCACCTTTATCGGCTATCTGAACATCGGCATTCCACTCGCTGTACTGCCGGGCTACGTCCACAGCGACCTAGGTTTCGGCGCGGTAATCGCTGGCCTGGTGATCAGCGTGCAGTATCTGGCCACCCTGCTCAGCCGTCCGTATGCAGGCAAGATCATCGACAACAAGGGCAGCAAGCTGGCAGTGATGTATGGCTTGGCGGGCTGTGGTTTGAGCGGTGTGTTCATGCTGATTTCGGCATGGACACCGAACATGCCGATGCTCAGCCTGATCAGCCTGTTGATCGGCCGACTGGTGCTGGGCAGCGCGGAAAGTCTGGTCGGTTCCGGCTCGATCGGCTGGGGCATTGGTCGGGTTGGCGCGGCGAACACCGCCAAAGTGATCTCGTGGAACGGCATCGCCAGCTATGGCGCGCTGGCAATTGGCGCACCGTTCGGCGTGTGGCTGGTCAGCCGTCTGGGCTTGTGGAGCATGGGGGTCAGCATCATCCTGCTGGCTGCTTTGGGCCTATTGCTCGCCTGGCCGAAAACCGCCGCACCGATTGTCGTCGGTGAACGTCTACCGTTCATGCATGTGCTGGGCCGCGTCCTCCCTCACGGCTGCGGCCTGGCGCTGGGCTCAATCGGCTTCGGTACCATCGCCACCTTCATCACCCTCTATTACGCCACTCAGCACTGGGACAACGCGGTGCTCTGCCTGAGTCTGTTCGGCGCCAGTTTCATCGGTGCGCGCCTGCTGTTCGGCAACCTGATCAATCGTCTTGGAGGCTTTCGCGTGGCGATTGCCTGCCTGTCGGTGGAAACCCTTGGCCTATTGCTGTTGTGGCTGGCACCGGATGCCCATTGGGCATTGGCCGGCGCAGCGTTGAGCGGTTTTGGTTTCTCGCTGGTATTCCCGGCGCTGGGTGTGGAAGCGGTGAATCTGGTGCCCGCGTCCAGTCGCGGCGCGGCCGTCGGCGCTTACTCGCTGTTCATCGATTTGTCGCTGGGGATCACCGGGCCATTGGCCGGCGCGATTGCGGCAGGCTTCGGTTTTGCCTCGATCTTCCTGTTTGCCGCCCTCGCCTCTCTGAGTGGATTGGCGTTGAGCGTCTATCTGTACCGTCACACCGCCAAGTATCGCGAAGACTAGAAATCCACCTTGCCACGCCCGGCCTTGATGCTGCCGCGTTTGGTTTTCGACTCAAGCCGACGCTTCTTCGAGCCAAGGGTCGGCTTGGTCGGGCGGCGTTTCTTTTCGACTTTGGTGGCGCTCAGGATCAACTCGACCAGACGCTCCAGCGCATCGGCGCGGTTGGCTTCCTGCGTACGATATTGCTGGGCCTTGATGATCAACACGCCGTCGCTGGTGATGCGACTGTCCCGCAACGCGAGCAATCGCTCCTTGTAGAAATCAGGCAAGGACGAGGCCGGAATATCGAAGCGAAGGTGCATAGCGCTGGAGACTTTGTTGACATTCTGCCCGCCGGCGCCTTGGGCACGGATGGCCGTCAATTCGATCTCGGCATCCGGCAGATGCACGTTGTTGGAAACCCTCAGCATTGCATTCTCATAGTGATTCCGAAAACCTCTCATTATCCATAAAGCCCTTGATTATTAGGGTTTTAGGCGTTCTTCTATTGTCTCAGTGTTTCACTCTACAACGTGACTTTTCAGGCGAAACGGGAAACAAACGGGAAAATGGCCAAGCGCATTCGACTGACAGAAATGGAAGCCTACAACGTCAAGGGCAAGAAATCCGAACCGATAGGCTCCCGTGGCAAAGGCACCCTGACACTCGAACGCAAGACGGCGGGGTTCATTAACGGCTACTACCGCGAGCGCACCAACGCCGGGGATAAACGCATAGCACTGGGCACATTGACCAAAAATCCACGTCCCTACACGAATGAAATGGATCTGGACGCCATGCGACTGGCGGCGCTGCGTGTCGCTACCGCGTCAATCGCTGCCGGTGGGCTGGAACAGTACCTGGAACAACAATTGGCCCTAAAGGCCGCCGCAGCGGCAGAGCTGGCACAGGTGGCCGCGCAAGCCGCCCTTGAGGCGAGACGCGGCACCTTTGGCGACCTGTTGGACAGCTACGTCGCCCACCTGGAGAAGTCAGGAAAGGTGAGCCATAGGGCCGTAGCGAACCAGTTCAAGTCCCATATCAAGGACTATCACTCCGAACTCATTCAGCGCCCCGCCGCCCTGATCGAGCCCGAGGATATCCAGCTCATCTTATCCGGCGTACTGGGACGCAAACCCAAGGGCCGGGGGGTCGGTAACCATGCTGCTGGCGGCGCATCAAACGACATGCGCTCGATCTGCAACAACCTCCGTCTTTCACTGCAAGCGGCCTTCAGCCACGCGGTCAAAGCGCACCTTTCCCCGGAACGAATGGCGCGCAGCGGTAAAGTGTTTGCCATAAAGACCAACCCTGTTCGGGATGTTCCGTCCGTGCAGGGAGCAAGGCGCGCCAATACCGAATCATTGACGCCCGTGGAGATGGGCGAGCTGCTGCGTTACCTGGACAAATTGCCCGAGCCTAAACGGGGCATAGCCAACGCCCTAATCTACCTCGGCGGACAGCGAATGACCCAGCTCTGCGCCGTGCCCTGGGACGCCGTTACCGACGACACCATTTGCCTCCTAGATTCCAAGGGGCGCAAAGATCAAGCCTGGGAGCACCTCTTACCTATCACAAAGCGCATTGCCGAAATAATGACCCCCATGGTTGAGCACCACATAGGCGATGGCCCGTTCTCCTTCTCAGAAGGCACGACCGCAAGCACCTCAACGATAATCAAAGCGTTCAGCGAAGCGGGCCAAGTGCTGGCAAAGGCTGGCAAGACTCGCCTCTTCACCTACCGCAACGTCCGTGTTACCGCCGAAACCCTGATGGCGCACCAGGGCATCGGTTCAGAGGTGCGCGCCTGGCTGCTGTCGCATGGCCGCAGTGGGGTGCAAGCCAAGCACTACGACCGATACGCCTATCTACCGGAAAAACGTGCCGCTCTGGAGCAATGGGGACGATATTTGGATGCCTTAGCGAAGGGAGACAAATCCAGTAGCAATGTCGTTTTACTAACTCGACGGAAAAAATCCGACGAACGGTAGTGCGGTAACCATTTCCGGGCATATATGCATATGTGTCCCATATGTCCGTCGGGGCAGCTCTTTTAACGTCAGCAGGCCCTTCAAACACCCTATCTGTCGACACCCTAGTGTTGAATGCGCCTGAAACGTCCCGCTACCATGCGTGTACTGGTGAGTTATGTCGTGACGCCCTAAACACCACAGAACATTGGGCTAATCAGCAAAATCGGTAACTAGCAGACAAGAAAAAGCCCCGGTATTTGACGTACCGAGGCCGATTCGGAAAGGGACGTTGGAGCGTCCCCTGCATACCGCAACAAGCCAGTACACGATCCGAGAGACGAAGCTTTTTGAGGGGCTTCTTTGCGGGCTTTTGGCCTGCCATGAAACTGTATTGCCATGAGGCGGACTATGCAATGTCCTCCCATCGACGCGAACACTTTCACGCTCTCGGCTTTTCCGTACGCCGTTAGAGTAAGCAAGCAATGACGCTATCCACTGACAACAACACCCCACGCCCAAACCTGCCGCGTGCAGGTATCCGAGCCACTACAGAACAACTCTGCACCCTCTACCAGATCAGCCGCACCACCTGGTGGCGCTGGTCTAAAGCCGACAACTTCCCCACTCCCCTTCGCGCAGGCCGCATCCTGCGTTGGGATGCTGAGGCCGTGGACGCGTTCCTCACCAGCCAGAAGGGTTGAGCCATGTCAACTTGCCTAACAGCTCGACCAAGGGTTGCAAACTCGTTCGTGCGCGGCTATCGTTCGTCTGTCGCTGCCAATTCAGCGACCGGGCTTGGTAACCCGTTGAACGTTAGGCGCAACAGCGCCCCCATTATGATTGCAGGCGCTTTTTTTGTGCCCGCAGATCCGTTTTATGGCGGCTGTGCGTGGGAGACCCTCGGGTCTGCCGGGTTCCTAACGTCCCGGTTTACCAACCTGCGTACAGCTGCCACCCATTCGCTTGGTAACGAACGTGGCAGCTCCAACATTACGTTAGGAGCACCATCCATGATCGCCCTCATTCCGACCGCAATTCGCGCACTTGCTCACCGTCGCATGGCCCTGAGCGCCCTCCGCGCAAACTCGTCCCTATCCGTTCGACTCAAACGCTACAACGCCCATATGGCCATTGTCCGAAGCTGTGACGCCATTGCTTCCAACTTACCTGAAACAACGCGGCCCCGAGTAGTTTGCTACCCATTAGCCGGCCACGACTGAGCATAAACAATCTCAGAGTTCTATCGCCTTTCTTGGCCGCTAATAACGGTCGCGTAGCCCAACTTACTCGACGGGTTTAACACAATGATCATTTTTCAAATGCGCAGTAATGCGCTGATGGGATCGGCATGCCCGAAAAAAGCCTCTGGTATCCAGCATCAGGTCAAACAAATAAATCATGACGGGTATGCAGCTCCCGTCCGTACCTATTACCAAGTCGGAGACCAGCAGAATGTCCAGGCTGGGGACTACGGCACCGCGATTGCCGGAGACAGCGGTAAAGCCGTTGTCGGGGAAAGTGGTTTCGCCGTCGTAGGGGATCGCGGCAAGGCTCACGCAGGAGACTTTGGCACAGCCTATGCCGGAGAGTTCGCTACAGCCATCGTTGGAGATTGTGGAGTGGCCACTGTCCGGGACTGTAGCAACGCCGTTGCCGGAGCCCTGGGGACAGCCATCGCAGGTGACTATGGCCAGGCCTCAGCCGGGGCAAGTGGGATGGCCAGCGCCGGAATTAAGGGCGTCGTTTCCGCCGGCGAGAAAGGCGAAATCCGGCTCAGGTACAGAGACAGCCGAGAAGAACGGTTTAGAACCGTTATCGGCTACATCGGTGAGAACGGCCTTATGCCGAACACTGCCTACACACTCGACGATAAACACGCTTTTGTGCGGGCCCACCGTGCTTTGGGGGATGCGCAATGACTACGACTATTCCAACGTCTGTATGGGCGACAGCACAGCAATTATGCGCTCGCTACCAGATCAGTCGTACTACATGGTGGCGCTGGTCTACAACAACGGGCTTCCCAACACCTATCCGCTTTGGACGCGCAATACGCTGGGACATCAACGCGGTAGAGTCCTATCTGATACGGCTGGAATCGCATCAGAGGGGAGGCGCTCATGAATAAGCTCAGCCCTCTTGACCTGATACGACAAACCGCACGGCACGCCTTGACTGCTGCTGAGACGCTTTTGCCTGAATGGCTCCCCCAGGGCGGGCGAAAAGGCCGCGAATGGGTCGCGCCCAATATTGCCCGCGGAGACCGGCAAGCCGGCTCCTTTGGCGTGTCACTCGACTCTGGCCGGTGGAATGACTTTGCCGACAGTAGCGCCCACGGCGGCGACTTGGTTTCGCTGTTGGCCTACCTGCGCAATTGCCGACAGCTGGAGGCAGCAAAGGAAATTGACGAACGCTTGCGCCTGGGGCTGTTCGACCTCACGGCTGCCGATACTCAACAGCTCGAGGACCGCCGCCGACAAACCGAACAGGAGCGCAAAGCATCCTCTCTACGCGCACAGCAACTCCAGGAAGAAAAGCACCTGGACGCTGCTCGCCAGGCTGCGCAGCTTTGGAAAATGGCGAAGCCCGCCGACCGTCTACACACGTATCTGCTGACTAAGGGACTACAACCCTATCAACTACGTCAGTTGGGCCATGGCCGTTTGTTGGTCCCGCTCTGCCATGGTGGCCGCTTGGTCAACCTACAGACCATCACACCTGGTGGCGGTAAACGCTTCCTATCGGGCGGCCGGGTGCAAGGTTGCTACTCCCCCCTGGGCAAAATCTCCGAAGGCTGTCGCCTGTATGTTTGCGAGGGCTGGGCCACCGGCGCAACCCTGCACCGCAACACTGGGAGTCCAGTGGTCTGTGCCATGAACGCAGGCAACCTCAAGCCGGTCGCCATGGCAATGCGTGAGCGCTATGGCGAAACCCTGGATCTGGTGATCGCTGGTGATGATGACCGCCAAACAATAGGAAATCCTGGAAGGTCCGCCGCCAACCAGGCCGCCCGTGCGACTGACGCTCTTGTGGTATTTCCTGACTGGCCTCAAGGCACCCCGACCGACCTATCAGACTTCAACGACCTATACCTCTGGCTAACCGGCCAATTCAAAGAGAGCCGCAAGCCATGAACATCCACGAAAAAAATCCCACCCTGAGCCTGGTCGGCGACCCTAAAGCGCCGTCACCTGAAAAGCTGGAGCGGCCACGCTTTGCCGTTTACGAACACGCCTGCAATGTCGAGGGCAAATCGTACAAGGCTGGCACCTGGTATCACGGCCTAAAACAAGGCGGACCAGAGGAAAAGGCCATTCCGGTGGATCACTGGATCTGCACACCTTTAAACGTTGAAGCTGAAACGGTTAACTCAGAGGACGGCACCATTGGGCGGCTTCTCTCTTTCAGCCACAGGGGAAGGCGTATCGAGTGGGTCATGCCCATGGAAGCACTGGCCGGTAAAGGCGACGAGGTCATGAAGGTTTTAATGAGTCGCGGACTGGTAATCGAGCACCACCAACGACGCCAGATCGTTCCATACCTAGCCAGCCACCAATCGCCCGAGCTGGTGATCGCGACCACCACTAAACCCGGTTGGCACGAGTCTGGGGCGTTTGTGCTGCCCTCTCGCGTCATTGGCGGGGATAACGTGCGTTTCCAGGACTCTGGCCGGTCGATAAACGTATTCACCTGCAAGGGGACTCTCAGCGGCTGGCAAACCGAGATTGCTACACGATGCGTGGGCAACCCCGTGTTGATTCTGTCGGTCTGCTGCGCCTTGGCTGGACCTCTGCTCGCCAAGGTAGGAGTTAATGGCGGCGGCGTTCACCTTGTGGGCGATTCATCAAGCGGCAAGTCGCTCGCCCAGCTCTTGGCGGCGTCAATTTGGGGCAACCCTGGCGCCTTCGCAGCGTCGTGGGACGTGTCGAAGGGCGGTGTTGAGATCGAGGCTGCTTCGCGCAATGACACCGTGTTGATCCTGGACGAAATCAAGCGCGCTGATCCCAAGCGCGTCCAGGAAATGGCGTATGCCATCGCCAACGGTACGGGCAAAGGCACAATGACCCGCGAGCGTGAGGGACGCGCCAAATTGACGTGGCGTGTACTCGCGCTCTCCAGTGGTGAACGATCGTTATCAGACCATGCCGCCATCGGAGGCAGCAGTGCGCACGCTGGGGCCGAGTTGCGCATGGTGGACGTGAATGCAGGTACTCGTACCCATCGTGCCTTCGATGATGTACATGGCCTGACAGGACAAGAGTTTCACCGGACTCTTAACGATGCCGTGTCAAATCACTATGGCCACCTTGGTCCAGCATTTGTGGAGTCTCTGATTCGGCAGCCCGAGGATCTGCACAGTGCGTTCCGGAAGGAGCGGGACGCCTTTGGCACCGATAGCTCACAGGCTGGTCGGGTTGCTGATCGTTTTGCAATTATGGCGTTGGCCGGTGAACTGGCCATCCGTCGTAAGCTGATTAACTGGCCGGAAGGCACAGCCACAAAAGCCTGTTGTCTCTTGTTCAACGAATGGCTCTCAACCGCCGGGGACGGTAACGCTGAAGACCGCCAGATTCTGCGCGGTATCGCTCACTTTATTGCACGCCACGGAGACAGCCGCTTTTCCAGTGTGCACGACACCCATCCAAACGCGAGTGTTCACAATCGGGCGGGCTACTACGAGATTGAGCAAGGAAAACGTCTGTACCTGTTCAACGCACCAGCACTGGAAGAGGCCGCCATTGGCTTTGGCAGAAATCGAATTGTTCGTGCTCTCCAAGGGGTTGACGCTCTGGCCAAAGTGGACGTTGAAGCAAATCAGAAGCGGTCAATGAAACGCTACAACACGCCAGGTGGTGGCGATGCTCGTTTCTACGTGGTCGACCCGAAGAAATTGGAACAGGACGGGGCTAGTCAGTGAACAGCCAGCCTCATGCTTGGCCACCTTCTTGCTGTGGCCAGGCATTCCCTAGCACTCAGCCCTTACTTTCGGCTACCGATGACCGCGACGCTCACCACTACCTGCGCCCTTGGACCTCAGATTCCGAATTCAAATGCGCACACGCTCGTCAAGCGACACATACTTACATGGTCCTCCGAGGTGTCATTTTCCAGAGGGAACAAGGGAATAAGGGAACAGCCCACGAACTACATGGCTTTCATCAATCCCTTAATAGATACGAGAGTAGGGATAAGGGAATACAACTCTGTTCAATAAGGGCTACGGCCATCTACCCCATTCCCTGAAAAAAAAGACAGGGATTGTCACAAGGCTCTGAAAGGCACGGTTTATATGGGCTAGCCCTTAAATCCTTAAATCCCTCGGGTTTTCTAAACCAGACATGCAATGAGGAGATGGCGCACTTTTTTGTTGACAGAACGACGATCAGACACAACTGCGGCCTAAAGCCCCCCACCTCTTGGCGAGCAGCTTTTGACCTCTTCCATACGAATAACTGAAAGATCTGAATGAAAAAGCCCCGCTCGGTTTTCCGGCGGGGCTTTGTTGTTTAGCGATACGAGAGCGTTGTCACGCTGACGATATTCCCAACTGCTCAAACATCTCACGCTGCTGCTGACGGGGAAGCGCATGCAGCCGGTCGAACAGCATCCGGTCAAGTGGCTCTGCTGCCGGAACTAGCGCATGAGAAAACGCCAGAGTCATGACGAAGCGGTGACCGCAGTCCTTGACGTTCAGGCACTGGCAGTAGAGCCGGGCGAACGATGGGGACACATCATCACGCGACGAAATTCGCGCTTTCTCACCACACTCCTTGCAATACACCCGCACTTTTCACCCCGTTCATCGCAACCAAAAAATCAACATATGGTAGTATTATTCTTTTAATAACACTACATGTAGTGTTTTAGTCGTTAATTCAGGCTGTCACAGCTCACCCAAATCAAGGATCTCCTTTATGCCACGTTCACTTGTTTCCTCTTGGAAGCGTGTCGCCATCAGCGGCCCCACCGCCGATGGCCGAGAGATCACCCCCCAAGACCTACGCGACTGCGCAGAAACCTACAGAACGTCGACCTACACTGCCGTCATTTGGGTTGAACATGAGCGCTGGAAGGGCGCCCACGGCACCATCTTCGCAACGCGCCTTGTCAAAGATGATCTCAACCTGGAAAAAGGCCAGGTGGCCTTAGAAGCACAGTTGAAGCCGAACGCCCAGTTGCTCAGGCTAAACAACGAGGGCCAAAAGCTGTTTACGAGTGTGGAAATCACACCCAACTTTGCAAACTCTGGACGCGCTTACATGACAGGCCTGGCCGTCACCGATGAACCCGCCAGTCTTGGTACTCAGGAGTTGTACTTTTCCAAACGTACCAGCAAGTCCGCCTACTACAGCGCATCCATTCCACTGAGATCACAATTTCGCAGTAACAGCCTGCATTTGAGCTTGATAAGTGTGAAACAGAAGCTTAGCCAGAATCTGAACATCATCAAAAATCGACGCGCTTCGAGCCCCAAACAAAGGCCTAACCCAAAGGTACTTTAGCCCAGCGCTCCCAATCTTCCATAACTACCCGAAGGAAAAACATATGACATTTGTTGCTATTGAACGGACCGACTTAGACCAAAGTTTGCAAGAGAAGTTGGCGCACTTTGAGCTAAATCGACATGCGTACCTTGACGTTCAGCAGCGCTTCTCTGAGATAGTCCAGGAGGATCAGCGACTCAGAAACCAAGCGTCGATGCTGGATACGCAAGTCAACGCAACGGACCGAGCTTGGCGACAGTTAGCGAGTGAGCCAAATGCCAGTCAGGCCGAGATCAACGCAGAGATTGAGCGTGGCAGAAAGCTCCAACAAGAGGCGGAAGTACTACGACTCACAGCCGACGCTCGAAGCAGCACCCAGAGTAATTTAATGATTAATTTGGCTGAAGCTCGCATGAAGTTAGTACACGCTCCTGGGGAGATCAACAAAGCGTACTGGCAAGCCCTTCTCGCAAAAGCTTTAACACAGGAAGGTATGCGGGAAAGTCTTCTTGAACTTTTTGCGCTATCGCGCGCGCTGTTCCTAAAAAGCATTGATGAGCATGATGGGGCGTTGTCGAGATGCAACGGTCAACGCGAAAGGCAGGCGAAAATTCAAGAACTCACCTGGAGGGCATTTGGCCAGGAAGTGGAAAAGCTGTTCAACGGTGCTGAACTGGATATACAGGCCCCCACCTTGGCCGTAATGCCGAGTACGGTCCATAGTGAAGCGCCGGTGGAAACACCCGGCGACCTGATGAGACTCAGGCAGGCCCGCAAGGCATAAGCACCGCAAGACCAATGGATTGTTGCTGTACTTTTTACAAGCCGCCTCTGTGCGGCTTTCTTCTTTTCTGGGCTTTTTTTATCGGTGCACCAGGTAGCAACTGCACGACAAAAAATGAAATTACCAAAGCACTGTGAGATTGGCTGCAAGCCATAACACACCTGGCTTACAGGGTTTTCCGTAGCAGATAAGCACTCGCAGATATGCACAAAAAATGTGAGCGGTTCATTTTATAAAAATCCAGCCTACCCCCTATGCACGTTGGCTTTCGTGGTTTTAAACGCCGTTGCTGGCCGGTCACAGCCGCAGCAATCTCTTTGCATTTTTTTGCACAAGCCTGCACAGAATGAAATGGGCTGTCGCCCGCCAAGCCCCACGGCCAGCCTGGGCTAGCGCCCTGATTGCATTACCTATGAAATTGCACAAAAAAATCACACAGAGCGCGTCGGCGGCGGCGTTTTTCAAGGTTGTTGTCGCGTCGCCGTCTAACTATGCCGCTCTTTTCTCGGTCTGCTGCTGCCGATCCGGGTTCAACATCACAGTGCCCATCGGCTCCCAGTTTCTTGTCTGGCCAGACCAGCGTTCCGGGCATTTCTCCCGAGCTTGCTCGTACAGCTCATGACGCCGAGCCAGGATCTGATGATCCTGACCACGGTGCCGTTCGGCCGGGGTCACGAAGCGGATTCG